>NZ_JBQYLH010000039.1:0-2602 GCF_052677165.1 Sunxiuqinia sp. sy24 | reverse complement strand
GTAAGCATTCGCTGAACCCCGTGTTTTAAATCTTTTTGCGGGTCTATACATTTGTTGGTTTGATTTTAAAGACAAACGACATGTTAAACGAGAAAAAGTTCCGGGCGATCTACAAGGATTTCCTGGCGTCCGGCTTGACCACCCGTGACTATTGCGCGAACCAGCAGATGAACGAAGCCAAATTTTATTACTGGCAGAACAAACTCAAAGGACAGCTTCCCCCTAAAAGAGGGTTTGTGCCGGTGGTTTTTGAGAACAGGCTTGAAGGGGTCCAGCTTCCGGCCCCGGTGCAGGATCAGAAAGAAACCTTTGCTAGCCCGGCTATGGGGGACAAGCTAATTTCCTGCGAGATAAGCTACCCCAACGGGGTGCGGATAAACCTGAGCGGTTTGTCGGATCCGCAGATGCTGCAATCCCTGTTACTTTCAATGGGGCGCCAGGATGTTTAGCCTCGCCCCATCAATGAAGTACTACCTGTATGCATATCCTACCGACATGCGCCGGAGCTTTTACACCCTTAGCGGAATGGTGACTAACCTGATGGGGCGCAACGTGCAGGATGGTGATGTGTTCATCTTTATCAACCGCCTTTGCACCAGCATGAAAATCCTGCACATGGAATGCGGGGGCCTGGTGATCTATCATATGAAACTGGAATCTGGCAGTTTTACACTGCCTGTTTTTGACGAAAGCACCAACACGTTTCAAACCAACTGGCAGGATTTGATGATGATGGTCCGCGGTGTTTCTGCCGATGGGAAAGTGAAGAAAAAAAGATGGGAAAAACCTTCGAAACGCCCGTAAAATTTGGTCTATTGGCTTGGTCACTCCGTTGATTTTTAGTATCTTCACGCCATCAAAAACAAGAAAGGATGACCCCTGGCGAAGAGCTTTTTTTACAACAGATACTGGAGGAGCGTGACCGGCTTTTCCGGGAAACATCCAAGCTGAAAAGCCAGCTTGCCGGCTACGAAAACTTCGATACTGAAAAAGCCACTTACGAAAAACTGCTCACTGAAAAGGATGGGGCCATCTATAAGTTAAAGCAACAGGTTGAGACACTCCAGCGGCGAATCTGGGGCAAATCCAGCGAAAAGTACATTGCCGAAGACCCGCAGCAACGCAAGTTCGATTTTGACGGGCTCGGCCTGCTCCCGGAGGAAAAAGAACTGGCCACCAGCGCCAAAGAGGAAATCGAAAAGTACAAGACCATCCGTGTCAAAGTACAGGACAAAAGCCACCCGGTACGCAAACCCCTGCCGGAAAGCATTCCACGGGAAGAGACCCATATTTATCCTGAAAATATCAATACTGAAAACCGGACCGAGCTGGAACCGGAAATTACCGAAGTGCTGGAACGCGATCCTGCCCGTTGGTATGTGCGCCGGATTATCCGCCACAAATATGCATTGAAGGACAAAAGCCAGGATGTGGAAAAGCAAATCGTTACAGCTCCCATGCCTGCGCTTCCAATAGCCAAAAGCTACGCCGGGGCAAGCTTGCTGGCCGATATCGTCATTGACAAATACGTGAACCATCTTCCTTTTTACCGCCAGATACAGATGTTCAAACAACAGGGCATCTCCATTGCCCCTGCAACCATTAATGGCTGGTTTGGTGATGTGGCCGACCTGCTCAGGCCTGCTTATTACAGGTTGAAGGAGCTGGTCCTTGCATCCGGTTATATCCAAAGCGATGAAACCACCATCCCGATCATCAATAATGAGAAGCACAAAGCGATAAACGGTTACATCTGGATGATCCGGGCGGTAACCGAAGGCCTGGTTTTCTTCCATTACGATTATGGCTCGCGGGCACAAAAAGTGGCCTTGCAATTATTTAAGGATTACCAAGGGGTGATCCAAACCGATGGCTATGCAGTTTACGACATTTATGAAAACAAAAAGGGTGTCCTGCCCATTGGATGCTGGGCGCATGCGCGCCGTAAATTTGAAGAAGCTTTAAAAGAAGACAAGGCCCGGGCATCGTATGCACTGGAACAAATCGGACTGCTTTATGATGTGGAAAGGCGCGCCGACCAGGAAAACCTGTCAGATGAACAGCGTGCCGACCTGCGTTCCCGGCTGTCTTACCCCATCATGGTGGCTTTCGAAAAATGGATACTCAGTGAATATCCCAAAGTCCTGCCCAAAGGACGGATCGGGAAAGCCCTCCGGTACACTTATAATATTTACCACAAACTCACGCGCTATCACCTGGACGGCAAATTAAAAATGGACAATAACCTGGCCGAAAATGCCATCCGCCCCATAGCGCTGGGCCGGAAGAACTGGTTGTTCTGCGGCAACCACGAGTCGGCTGAAAATGCCGCAATCATGTATTCCATGCTGGGCTGCTGCAAAGCAAGCGAAGTGAACTTCCGCGAATGGCTGATTTTCTTCCTGGAAAACGTTCACCGATACGATAGCGATTACTCCAAAGACCTGGCAGAACTGCTTCCGCATAACTTTAAACTGCAAAACCAAAATTTGTAACAGTACCGCCTCCT
The DNA here is from genome assembly GCF_052677165.1 of Sunxiuqinia sp. sy24. Taxonomy (NCBI): domain Bacteria; kingdom Pseudomonadati; phylum Bacteroidota; class Bacteroidia; order Marinilabiliales; family Prolixibacteraceae; genus Sunxiuqinia; species Sunxiuqinia sp. sy24. The sequence continues at coordinate 93 of NZ_JBQYLH010000039.1, read as the reverse complement.
GATCCTCTCAAAGTTCTCCGAACATTTAAGAGAAACTTTGAAAGCAGGATGCTAATTTTACATGAAACAAGACGGGGTTTACCGAATGCTTAC
>NZ_JBQYLH010000038.1:0-3038 GCF_052677165.1 Sunxiuqinia sp. sy24 | reverse complement strand
CCTTACCGGGGCCGGCCCGGAAGCCAGCCGCCGGAAAGTTTAAAACACAAGGACACAAACTGTTTTTAATGCTGTTCTAATCAGTGATCAATGACCGCACATCTTCTTCCAGGCCCAGCCCGGTCATTTTCCAGTATTTGCCGACCATGTCGCCATCATAGGTGTTTGACACGTTTTCAATATCGTAGATAATCTTAATCAGCTTATCGCCCAGGTAAACGCTTTTGCCTTCGGGCACTTTAACGGTGACATCCACCTCCTGCTGCAGCCAGCGCGCTCCTTCATCGAGTTGGTAATAGGGCTTGAAGTTTACCGTGGAATCCTGCAACGTGTATTGATACACAATCTCCCGAACATTTTCATTGGCTTCTTCGGCACTGCTGCCGCGCGACTTCTTGCGAATCAGAATCACAAAGTCATCGGTGCTGCTGCGTTCAACATCCAGCCTTGGGCTCCCCAGCAGGATGGTTTTCCCATCCTGAGAAACCACTTTCATGCGATCCAGATCCATATAGTAGTTGTGCCGGCTGCTGCTGTAATTATCATGGTCCAGCTCCAGATACAGCGTCTGGCATCTGTTACAATCAATCACCTGGCTTTCGGTCACCGTGGTTTGTTTGCTGTAATCGTCAATCTGCGACAGCGAAACCACAATAGCCACTACCAGGGCCACCAGCCATACGCCCAGCGAACCTAAAAAGATCAGCTTGTTATTTGTTTTGAAGCGGAACACCAGCTTGGTGCCCACAAACAGGATAGCCAGCAACGGAATACCCACCAAAAAGCCGGTGGCAACCATCAGGGTGGTCAGCGAGCCTGCACTGATAAAGTAGGTGGCGATTTCGGGCATGTAAAACTCAGGGCCAAAGCCGGCAATCCAGGGGGCAGCTTCTATAAATGAATGACCTACAATCATCGAGGCCAGAAAGGTGATCAGGCTAAAAAAGCCAAACAGAATCAGGCCTACGCCAACCAGTATCACCAAAACTTTCAGGGCTACCCGAAACAGACGGTAAACCACTTCGCCAAAACGGCTGACCTGCTCTTTGCCTTTGTTGTACGAATCGGAACTGCGAAACTTGTTGTAGCTGGCTTTCACTTCCAGAACTTCTTCTTTAATCGATTTCTCGATGTTTGACACCGTGGCTTCCTGTCCGCGCATCTCCAGCTTCTGGGCCGTAGTCTTCGCTTTCGGAACGGCAATCCACAGCAGCAAATAGACCGGGATGATTACACCGCTGGTAATAAAAATCAATACAAAGCAGATGATACGAAGCACCACCGGATCAAGGCCAAAGTAAGCAGCCATACCCCCACACACGCCTCCAAAAACCCGATGATCCGGGTCGCGGTACATCCGGCGTTTCACTTTACCGCTTCCGGGCTGGCTGCGCTCGTCGCCAGTGCCTGATCCAGCTGTCGAGGCCGGTTCGTCCTCTTCCTCTTCGCCTTCCATAAAGTCTTCGGGTTTACCCATACGCGCAATCACCTCATCCACCCACGATTCCAGAACCACATTTTTGGCATCCTTATCCATCTTTTCGCTGAACAGCTCAGCAATGCGGGTTTCAATGTCCTGCAAAATCTCCCGGCCTTCTTCATCCGTGCCAAAGTGGGCATTCAGCATCTGCAGGTAGTTTTGAAGCTTTTGGTAAGCATCCTCGTCAATGTGAAAAACGCTGCCGCTGATATTGATTGTAAATGTCTTTTTCATTTCTTTCTGTTTTTTGCGTTTGTGCTTTGGTTTTTCTTCGATTTACGATTTGCTTGACTTGATGGTTCCTACCGCTTCGACCAACTCATCCCACGAATTGCCCAGCTCATGAACAAACTCATTTCCAACATCGGTTAGTTCGTAGTATTTTCGAGGTGGTCCCTGGGTCGATTCTTCCCAGTTGTATGCCAGCAATCCGGCATTTTTCAGTCGCGTCAACAGCGGGTAAAGTGTACCTTCAACAACAATCATCTTTGAGTTTTTAAGCTCTTCGATGATGTCGCTCGCGTAAAGGGGCTTCCCATCTAGTACCAGTAAAATGCAGTACTCCAAAACCCCTTTGCGCATCTGTGCTTTTGTATTCTCGATCTTCATAATTTGCTCCCTCTCTTCTCTGTTAGTATCTCAATTCCCCCGCCACATTCAGGCTCATCCTACAAGCTCCAGTAGTCATTATCGGTCATCCAGGCTTCCAGCTCCAGTTCTTTCTCTTCGTCTGTATCCATCAGGTGGCTGTTAAAATAACCTTCATCCATCATCCAGCTTTCCAACTCAAGGCCAGGCTCGGTGGCTGGCACGGCCAGGTGAGTGTATGCTCCGAAATAAACATCATCAGTCATCCACGCTTCTACTTCCAGTTCCGATTCCATAGCTTCAGCAAAATAAAAGGTAGAACTTTCTGCTGCCGCGGGCACACTAAGTTCTGTGGCTACTTCGGCGGCGCCTGTTTCTTCAACCATCAAAAGGGCGACCTGTCCAAAACTGTTGTTGGTCAGTAACTGTTTCCAAAATCCTTGTGCACTCACAGTAAAGCTGATTAATACAAAGCTGATGATTACCGCTGCACTTCTTAACAATACTCGTTCTGCTTGATTGTTGTTGTTTCCGGTGTTTGTCTCTTGTGTTTTCATGATGGGCCTCCTGTGTTTTTGTTTCTGTTTTCTGTTTCCTTGTCTGATTGTTTTCTAAATACTTTGAGAACTTGTTTGCTTCCTGTTTCCGTTTTTAAGACGACTGTTTTTTGCTTTCGTTACATTTTGTATAGAACTTTTTTTAAACTATTTCTATCTTTTACCTTGAATTCGGTATTACAAATATACAAACATTAAATGGTTCCATGCAATACAAAGTACTATCTTTTTTGAAAATATTTTTAACCTAAACGTATAACACATTGACATTGTGTGCCTTCGACATGAATGGAAATTTTATTTTTTTCCGAAGGATTGATCAAAAAGGCTTAAAACCACTTGGATAAACATCTTTTTTTCGCGATCAGGCGATGAAAAAAAAGTCAAAAACAATTGGAAAAAGGAGAATGGAA
>NZ_JBQYLH010000037.1:0-3791 GCF_052677165.1 Sunxiuqinia sp. sy24 | reverse complement strand
GTATACGAGACCCGTACGTACGGTGGTGTGAGAGGCGCTCCGGTGGGCTATTAGCTCACCGGCCGTCTACTCGATTACAGGCTGGCGTTTATGTGTATTTTATCAACTCTTCAACTAATTTGTAAACAGTAGTAGATGATTCAGCTAAGGCTTGATTATTCTCATCATGTTTTTTAAGGTTTCGTTTTGCTCTCTTAATGGCGATATACTTTCTGTTCTTATTTAGTTTTTCATCAATAGAGTCCATTAGTTCAAAAATTTCTTCTGTAATTACTTTTGACCCTTTTCCATCGTATGAAAGTCCAAATGGTTTAAGTAATTCATTAATCTTTTTGTCATAATCATTTCGATGCATGCCACCACCTTGGTGGTCATCAAAATGAAGTATTACCCAATATTCAAAAGCTTGATTTGAATATGCCACTCCAAAGTCATTGGCATTAGCAATCTGAATTGCATTGTTAAAATCATTTGTTGAAAAATCATCCTTGTCAAAAACGCACCAAACTTGGTCATATCGGTTTTTATTTGAGAGCTGAACAGCACGATTTACTAAAGAAACAGTATTATAACCTTCTCCAATTGCTTTCACTGTAGCAGAAGATAACCTAAATTGCCTAAAATATGATGGCTCTGTATTTTCTCCTTCGCAAACTATAAGAATCGTAGGTTTTTCAATTTTTATAGGCTCGGTTCTGACTAATTCAACTTCTTTCCTTCTATTCTTTTTGACCAGTTCGCGATGTTTCTTTTTTGCTGCAATTTGTTCAGCCTTCTTATTCTTCATTTTCATCTTGCAGCAACAGTTTTTTTAAAGTTAAACTATCAAATAAACCAAGATATGGAACTGAACCATATTTACCTCTAATATAATTTTCTTCAAATGCTTCAGTTTTTCTCACACTATCGGTCTTAAAATCAGCTAAGGAATAAATATTTGCAGCACCAAATTTATTTTTTTCAGCAAACCAGATTTGGTCTCTTCTGAACAAGCCTGAACCTAATAAATTCGTATCGTGCGTATTAAAAATTAATTGAGCATTTTTAGGGTTTAGTTCCTTAGAGTTGAATAACGAAACTAATTTACATACCAAATTTGGGTGTAACTTTGAATCTAATTCATCTACAACCAAAATGTATCCATTTTCAATTACGTCCAGAATAGGGCCTGTAAGAGCAAAAAACTTCCTTGTCCCAGAAGACTCATCATCATCCATGGAAAAATGAACATCTTCAATATATTTATTTGTAGAGTCAAATTTTTTATGTGAAGTCAAGACATCTGAAACAATATCTGAATTTTCCTCCTTTGACTCTTTGATTAACCTATCTCTTAATTCCTTAGGCAAGTCTTTCGGTAGTTTTTCAATATCAAGTAGTTCTAATTTAATATCCTGAATCCCTAAATCAGCTGCTTTTAATAATTCTAAAATTCTAACTTTTGTTTTTGGGTCTTTGGTTCTACTCATTGTATAACCTTGATATCCTTCTTCTCTTAAGCCAGAAATTGTTTTTAAACTTTTAAACCAATTAATTACATTAATAGAAATTTCATCATTTAGCTGCGCAGCTAAAGACAATAATAGGGCATTGTCTCTAATGAGACCTTCTTTAACTGCAATAGTTCCTTTTTTAAAATTCCTCTGATGAAGTTCGAAATCTTGATAGTCTCTATAAAAAATTTCTACTTCTTTTGTTTTTGCTTTTTGATAAAGCCACTCTGATACAATTTGTTCTTTATCAACTTCAAAGCCATACCTATATTGAATATTGTCATATAAAAAAACAACCTCAAATTCACTAGGAGAATCAATTGAATCTGTGTTTAATCTAAAAGGTTCAATGGAAATATCATCCCCTTTTTGACTATCCTTCGATGAATTGATAGTAAAATGTCTCATAAACATTAGCGCTTCCATGAATTTGCTTTTACCACTAGCGTTGGCTCCATAGATTACAGCACTCTTTAAGTTTCTAAGATTATATTTTGAGTTGGAAATAACATTTTCTTCCTCTCGTGTTTCTTTGTCATAATTCGAGGCAATCATACTTAAGGTAACTTTATCCTTAAATGTTTTAAAATTACCAACCGAGAATTGAATAAGCATTATATATATTGTTTTTACATTTATTCTGCAATAATACAATATATTTTACAAAACAACCTAATATAACTTGCGTTTTTGATTTCTTAAACTATAAAATAAGGAGCCATTCATTGGTACAGTACTCTTTGTTCGCTTGCCTGTAACGGATGGTACATGTTGTCGGGGCGGATTTCGAAGAGCGTTCCTGTCCGAAGGACACGGAACTGCGAAACGAGAATCCGCAGTTGGCGCACCACTGAACCCCGCCCTGCAATATGTATTTTGTTGTGGTTAGTTATTTTTTACTTGCTGATTTCTTAATTCTTGCATCAATTATTCTTACCTTTTGAACATTAGGATTGATTTCAAAATCTAAATCCTTTATAACTTTTATTTTTCTGTCATTGTTAGCCACTTTAAGAATTAAATAAAAACTTTTGTTAGTACTTTCAGCCTCATCATATTTCTTTAGTTGTGTTTCTAAGCCATGTTTTAAATTCGGATTGTTTGAGTATTTTATTTCAACATTGATTTTATCGTTAAATCCATTTGAGAATTTAAAATCAACACTACCATTACCCGAATTTGTTTCTGGACTAACGTCAAGGTCATTAGCAAGACAAAAAATTTGTGCAACTGAAAAAAAGAGCAGTTGTGCTGAACTTTCATGTCTTAATACATTTGTTTTACTATCATATAACAGCTTGAATAGACCATTATTTTCAATTTGATTTTTAAAGTTGTCAATGATTGAAGATACAATCTCATAATTGTCCTTTCCCTCTGTTTGATTTATATCTATGCTTTTATCCGTTGAAACCGAATTTATTATCGAGCTAATGTTCCCAGAATTATAGATATTAACTATTTGTTGCTTGTTCCTCTCTTCCTGAATTTCCTTATTTCTTTCTGATAATTCTGAATTGTCAAAAATTGGTAAGTCAAATAATACTTCATTAAGAAATATTTCAGCGTCAGTCTTTAATGAACAAATTGCAATGTAGAACCATTTAAAGAATTCGTAATCAAGTTGTAGATTAGGTCTATATGCTTTAATAATACCAGAAATATAGTTTTTGTAATCTTCAAACGCTTGTTTCGCAAATTCGTCTAAGTCAATCTGATGATTGAACACAAAATTTTCTGACACAATTCGTAACTCTTCTTTAAACCTAAACCAGTATAAAAATTTACTCTGTTCTGAAAGTTGATTTAGGTTTGATTCAATTTCTTCTATTGCCGGCACCAAAATATTATCATGCATATATCCTCTTAGTCCAAATTCCGAAGATTTATAGGCATTTTGAAGTGCAGGTCTTGTTAAGAAATCAGACCAACATGCTTTATCATATAGATTCCAAAAATCTATCCATTTATCATTATTTATTTCGAGTTTCTTCATTTTATAATTAACCACAACACTTGTATACCCACAGTCTTGTGGATATATTCGCTTTAGTTGGATGTGTTTTTGGTGGTGAAAACACTGGTTGTGTCGGGGTGGTAACTGTAGTAGGGTCGTTCTCTCATTGGTTTTATAGGTTTAGATTTGTGGTTAAGTTGGTTAGCTTATAGACAAATATAATATTATTGTTCCAATAGTCAATCCCATCCAATAAATCGGGTATCTGAACAAGCAGGCTACTCGTAATTCGAGTACTCGCGGAGGACTCACCGATAAGCTGAAGGGCCGAACGATACGTT
>NZ_JBQYLH010000036.1:0-4984 GCF_052677165.1 Sunxiuqinia sp. sy24 | reverse complement strand
GTTCATTGATCGGTAAAAAAGAATATAAAGCAAAGATGATAATAATTTTTACTCCACCGGAAATTTATACTGATCCATGATCCGTATTATTCCAGCATGTGTTTGTTCTGGAGGCATCAGGTCATTTACAGCCCAATTTCTGGTTATATGGATTGGAGGCTAATATCATGGAATGGCTGTATTTCCGTCTGGACGACTTTATCTACTCCTTTTTCTTCTTTATTTTTATTTGATTCCTATAAGTTGTTGGTCCTAATTGTAGCACCAAGCCGGAAGCGTATGGGTTGGCTTAGTGACCTTAGTTATCACTTGGACGTCTTTATTTGTTGCAATTCCGGTCCTTATTTCTGTTAAAGGATATTCCACATGCATGTTTCTCGACTTCTCAGTTTTATAGAATGAAATTCAAAGAAAGTAGCACTTCCATGTAAGCCCTTCATTTTCGATCATATCTCGCTCCGTAGTCGTAAAGCAGATGGTTAGAATTTTGAATTTCAGAGTGACTTTCTTTTGACGAATTTTACGGTCGTCTAAGCTTTGAATAGTAGGCATGTCTTTGCTTTTTTACTATACATAACTATACGATTTATGCTGAGTGGTTTTTTGTTATTTGTTGGACTAAATTCTGACTAGTAATTAGCCCTAACGATTGTCACCTTTCTTCACTTTTCGCGCAGATATAAACACTTTTTTGTTGATAAACCCCCAATTATAGATCAAAAAATGACCTATTCGCATCAAAAATCATAGGTTTTAATAACTGAGAATAGGCTTTAGCTATCTCAGAAATACTGTTTGATTGGTCGAAATCACTTTACTCTTTAACATATTGACTCGAACTTCTAATTGCCGTAACTTGATTACCAAAGCTGATTAACAAGGATGTATATCTACCTCTAATTAACAGGTAAGTTAAGGAAGTAGAATAAGTAACCATAAAATTAGAACACTAATCCATAAACGACTCCTATGAAGCAAGGCTCTACTTTGATTTGGCGGGTAAGTTACTTAAGCAACAAGCTGACTTCTTTTTGTCGCGTTTCGGTTGACAATCAAATTTTCCAACTGGATCGTACGAATCTCCTCTTCTCTATTTCAGGCTGTATGGCTATGAAATATTTCAAGTATATCAAATTCTTTTGCATGGCTCCATTCAGGTGTGATGCGTCGACGAATACTTTCCGACTAACTTCTAACGACATGTGTGGCAACATTAAAACAGTACAAGTATGAAAACAAAAGTTTATAAAAATATTAGGTGGCTAAAGCAGCTTGTTTTAATGAGTGCCATGGTATTGATGGCCACAGCTGGTTTTGCACAGGAGAACCTCTCCATTTCAATGACCGGTGATTCGGATGTAGAGCCAGGAGATGACCTTATCTATACAATTACTTATAGTAACACGGGTGATCAAATTGCTCATGATGTGGAAATCACCTTGCAACTACCAACTACTCCAGATTACTATACCTTTGTAGAGGCGAGTCCTGATGGGAATTATGATGAAGCAACAAATACGGTCACTTGGAATAAGGGTTTTATCCCCCAGTTGGAATTGATGGGAGCTGGCCCTTATGTAATTCATGTTAGAATTAGAGCTGGTGTAAGAGGTACTAAATATGGGTATTCGTCATCTGGTTTTTATATGCCTAATGTTGGGATTACAGAATTTTCTAGTGTCGTTAGTATTGTAAGTACTGGAACGACTACTCCGGAAACTTCTGAGGTGAAAACATGGGTCACCCAGATTTCAGATACAGAGGTGACTGATGTTAATGGAATCATTAAGTCGGCGACAGGTGCATTGACTTACCACCTGGTGAAGGTGGAGAATAGAGGAAATATTTATGATAACTTTAGTTTGTTTATTAATCAGCATCCGGATAGTATTCGGGGATATGATTGTTATCCAAACCTTGATGGTGATAAAGATTTTCAACCACTTGATGGAACGATTATCGATTTAAATAATCAAAATGTTGCGGCAACAGATTGGCTAGGACCTGGCGAATCAAAATATTTCTTTGTTAAAAAAGAGTCACCATCAGGAACTAATCCAAGTAGTGGATCTGGGGATAAGTGGAATTGCATGGATATTATTGCTCAGTCTATTGTTAGTGGACAGCAAGATGATGGTCGGACTCAGACACTCATTGTAGGGAATGTCAATGAACCTTTAATAACACTGACTAAGATTGCTGCTCCTGATCCGGTTCAACGTGGAGGAGTAGTCGATTACACCATTTATATATTTAACTCCAATGATAAATCTTCAGCAGTTGCCACAAATCCCATTTTAACAGATTTCTTTCCAGAAGGAGCAAGCTATATTGAGGGAAGCGCAACTTATGAAGTGGGGATTGGCAATGGACTGAGTGAACCAGTATCTTTTAGTTATAATGAAACAGAGGGAACAGCAACTTGGGGGCTTGATCCGATTTTTGATGGACCTATCAATGCCATTACTGTTAAATTTAAAGTCTTAGTCGATGCAGAGGGTGATTGTACCGGGTCGCTGACGAACAATGCATCCTTAACTTTTGATGGTCTTACTAGTCCAATTACCGCTTCAATTACTTCTGGAATAGTGTCACATCCAGATTTGGTGATTACAAAGGAATCGGTAAAAAAAGAAGCGGTTCCAGGAGAGTCTGTAACCTATACTTTGACCTATTCAAATGAAGGAACTTGTCCGGTCGAGAATGTTGAGATTTTCGACTCATTTGATGCCGGGAAATTGAGCTATGTTAGCAATACGGGAAACGGGGTTGTAGATGGCAATGAAATCACTTTTGACTTAGCTTCAATTGATCCAGCTTCCGGGGGAACTTTATATCCGGGAGATCAGGGATCATTTAATGTTACCTTAGCAGTGAAAAGTGCAGCTAACTTTACAGTTGGAGGAACCTATCTGTTGAATAATACTGCTATCATTGATGGAGCTGATACCGGCACAACTGAAATTGACGAATTCAACAACACTTCCTCCTGGGCGATTGCGGTTAAAATTCTACCTGACTTAAAAATTGAAAAGACCGTATTTCCGGCACTTGAGCCTGGAATGGAAAGCACTTATACTTTAGCGATAACAAATGAGGGTGACAAGCCTGCTGTTAATGTGGTCGTTAAAGACCTTTTACCGGTTGGACTAACTGTTGGTGCTATTTCTGATGGAGGTGTAAATACTTCAGGTATTATTACCTGGCCAACAATCCCAAGCTTTGCCGTTGGCGATGAAGTTAACTATACGGTGACGGTTACTCCTGAATGCTCGGCAATTGGATCGATTACGAATAGGGCAGAAGTGTGGTCGGATACGCCCGACAAAGATGAGTTGAATAATGTTGTTGATTTAGAATCGGCACTTGCCGACAACACTTCACCGGTTGTTTCTGCTGCAGCTGGAAGTTCAACAGTAAATTGCCTGGCCAATGCACTTGAACCTGCTGATATTCCAACCGCATTGGATAATTGCGATGGTATTATCGTAGGTGTTTTGGAGGGGTATGTTGATAATCCGGATCCAATTAGCTGTGAAGGAACCAGAGTGTACACGTATTCTTATTCGGATGGTGCGGGTAATGTTTCCTATTGGACTTATACCTACACGATTGATGTGATTGATTTTACAATGCCTGCAGATGAAGGTTCAACTGTAGCCTGTATTTCTGAAGCGACTGAACCTACACCTCCTGAAGTGAACGATCATTGCGGTAATTTAATTATCCCATCCGGGCCAGTAGAAGGCGGTAGCTATGTCGATTGTGAGGGGACTGTTACTTATACCTGGACTTACGAGGATTGTGCAGGCAACAGCCATGATTGGGTTTATACATACAGGATTGAGGTGGAAGATTTCACGATGCCTGAAAATGATGGTTCTATTGTTGCTTGTGTTTCAGAAGCCACTGAACCGATTCCGCCTTCAGTAAATGACAACTGTGGTAATCCAATTACCCCATCCGGGCCGGTAGAAGGTGGTAGCTATGACGGTTGTGAGGGAACGGTTACCTATACCTGGACTTATGAAGACTGTGTAGGCAATTCTCATGACTGGGTTTATACTTATACAATTGAACGGGAGGATTTCACCATGCCCGCAAATGTGACTGAAACCATTGCTTGTGTGGATGATGTGGTTCCGCCAACACCTCCTGTAGTATATGACGCTTGCGGCAATCCAATCACTCCGGTTGCAGGTGCTACGCCGGCAACTCCAGCTTGTAATGGAGAGATGGTTTACACTTGGACATATACCGATTGCGAAGGAAACACCCACGACTGGACACATACCATTATTATTAGCGCTCCCGTGGTTATTATGCCCGCAAATGTAGTGGAAGTTGTTACTGATCCTGATAATGCGGGGATGGCTGAACCAGTTCCTCCTATCGTTGTTGACAATTGTGGAAGGGAATTATTGGTTAGTAGCGGTGTTGCCACTGGAAATAATGATTGTTTTGGTGCTAGGATCTGGACTTTTACTTATACTGATTGTTCCGGCAAGACCTATAAGTGGACCCATACTTATGCAAAAGAACAACCAATAGTTGAGATGCCCGCAAATGAAGCATCAACAGTTAATTGTGCTATTGATGCCACAAAACCAACTCCACCTGTTGTTTCTGACAGCAACGGCCTTTTGTTGGATGTTAGTGAAGGTGTCCGATCAACTGATCCTGCTTGTGAGGGAGATATAACCTGGACGTTTACTTATTTGGATTGCGTGGGAAATGCTTACGACTGGGTGTATACTTACACGGTTGATATTCCTGATTTTGCCGCAAACATGCCGGCTGACGGAAGTTCAACTGTAGATTGCCTGGCTGATGCTCAGGTTCAGCCGATACCACCTGCCGTTAATGATTACTGCGGTAATCCAATTACCCCAACCTTGGTGACCACGCCGGATGCTATTGCTTGTACTGGCGATATGGTCTGGGTATTTAACTATGAAGATTGTGCCGGTAATAATCACGATTG
>NZ_JBQYLH010000035.1:0-5014 GCF_052677165.1 Sunxiuqinia sp. sy24 | reverse complement strand
GAAATTGACTATTGAAACAATAATATTATATTTGTCTATAAGCTAACCAACTTAACCACAAATCTAAACCTAAAAAACCAATGAGAGAACGACCCTACTACAGTTACCACCCCGACACAACCAACGTTTCAACCAACAAGAACAAATACAGATAAAGCCAATATACCCACAGGACTGTGGGTATACAGGTGCTATGCAACAGTTTAAACCAAATAAAAACCAATGGAAGAAAATAATAAAATTGAACTAATTCCTACAGGAAATTCACCTCAAAAGATTGAGACATCAATTGCTGAGTTTAATCAACCATTAAGCAATTTGCTTCAACATGTAGGTTTGCCAACAGAAAATGTATTACAACCGATTGAGGAAAGACGCAAAGTAATCTTTTCATTAGAAAGTGCACTTGAAGTTCTGCCTTATGAACAAAGGGAGAAAGCATATTATTTATCAAAGTTTACTGTTGCTGTAACTGTAGGGCTCTTTGATGGAGCTCTTGCCTTTTTGTGGGATGAAACAATAAAAGCACTGAGACAATTAATTCTAAAATTTGATTTAGAATATTTTTATAGCGTTGCTGGAGAATTAGCTTCGAGATATAAAAAGCTTAATGGAGAAGAAGACCTTGAGGCTATCTCAGATTATGATTTATTGGAAATCTGTAGAAGGATGGGCTTGATAAATGATGTAAATTTTAAAAGATTAGAATATGTAAACTATTTTCGAAATCATGCAAGTTCTGCCCATCCTAATGAAAATGAGGTTTCTGGAATGGACATGTTGACATTTTTGGAAAATTGTTTAAAATATGCAATCACTGCAACGCCTGACATCTCTGTAGTCAATTTAAAAAGATTATTAGACAATGTCAGAAAGAATGTTATCCCTGCCGCTGATTATGAGCCGATTGGAAAAGATATTATCAAACAACCGCAAGAAAGAATCGATGACTTATTATTAACACTATTTGGTACTTTTTGCTCACCTGACCAGGAGCAATTCATACTTGACAATATTGAAGGTATTTGTCCATATATCTGGAACGCTTCTACTGAAGAAACTAAATATAAAATAGGTGCAAAATTTGGTCTTCACCGCGTAAATGGTGACATCAAGAGAAAAGACTCAACCCAGAAATTTTTAGAAATCGTTGATGGAGAAGGCTATAAAGATGAAGATAGTCTTGCCGCAGAGTTACTGGAAAAACTTGAAAACCTGAGAAGCGTACATTTTGAATGGAATAATTTTTACAACGAATATTCACATGCCAAATCGATAGATAAATCCTTATCCAATAAAGGAATTCCTCAAGCTGCAAGAAAAATGTTTGTAAAAGTAATTTGTCTATGTTATGCAGGGAATGGAAAAGGATACAGGGATGGAATTGATGAAAGAGCAACAACATATTATGTCCAATTCATAAAAACATTTAATGTTGCAGAAACTATTGAATTCTTGAATCTATTTTCCGATTCTGAATTTACTACAGATTTAGACAAAAGAAAACCAGATTTGAGAATGCGTGATATTGCTAAAGAATTAAAAAATACAACGACGAATGTTCATATTAATAGAGCATTAGACACAATAATAAACTTCCCTGAAAGAATTTTAGCAAGAATTTCAGGAGATTCAAGATTTAAAGAGCCCATGAAATTTGTTAAATAAAAACCGTTGCATAATCGAATAGCCCGCCCCGCTAGCAAAAACTAGCAGGGAGAGGCTTTCACACCACCCAGCGTACGGGTCTCGTACTGGGCGGTTCGTTAAGTCATAGGAAACAAAACCGTACTTGGTTTAACTTGATTGTAGAGTTCCTGTAAGGGAATGTAACCGCGTTTTTTCAATCGATCAATTGTAATGGTAGTCCCCAAAATCGGGCTCTAAGCAATACGCCAACCACCCATTCTCGATCGGCTCCATTGATAGGCTTGTCCCTGTTCAACCCCCAAACGAATCAGGTTTTTCCTTTTCCGTTCCGGTTTTTTCCAGTGGTGCCAAATGCAGTAACGGAGTCGGTTCCGTAACCACCCGTCCAGTTCAACGAGTTTGTTCTGGATGCTTGCCATACGGAAAGCATTAATCCAGCCCCGTTGCACTTCGCCCATTTTTTCGATACGTTCATCAAAACTCATGGGAGTGGTTTTTCGGGTGATGGTTTTTAGCTTTTGCTTCAAGTTGCGCCAACTCTTTTCCGAAACGACCAATTGATATTTGCCGCGTTCTCCTTTCTTGTAGGTTGGCACAAAACCAAATCCTAAACAGGTAAAATGTACCGGTCGGCGAATGCCGCTTTTCTCCCGGTTGATAGTCAACTTCAACTTCTTCTTAAGAAACTTAAAAATGTTGTTGCCTACCTTTCGGGCTGTAGCTTTCGTTTTAACGTAAATGCTAAAATCATCGGCATAGCGGACAAAACGCAAACCCTGCCGTTCCAATTCCCTGTCCAGTTCATGCAACATGATGTTGGACAGTAAGGGGCTCAGAGGACTTCCCTGCGGTACGCCCTTCCGGCGCTTGACCAGCTTCCCGTTTATTTGTATCGGGGAGCGAAGCCATTTGCGAATAAGGCGTAGGGTTTCGCGGCATCTGATTTTGCGGTAAAGCAGTTGTAATAAATAGCGGTGGTCTACTTCATCGAAAAAGGTCTTCAGATCAATATCGACGACGTACTGATAACCCTTGTTGATGTAGCCCTGTGCTTTTAAAACTGCCTGTCCAACGCTTCGCTTAGGGCGAAATCCAAAACTGGAATCCGAGAACTCATATTCGAACCGTGCCGTGATAACTTGCAAAACCGCCTGTTGTAGCAAACGATCAGTTACTGTGGGAATACCAAGTAACCTTGTTTTCCCTTCTCCTTTCGGAATCGCTACGCCTAAAATGGCTTGGGCCAAGTATTGACCACGACGAACTTTGGCTGCCAGTTCGCCCTTATCAATTGATAAAAGGTCCGACAGTTTACATACAGGCATGTGGTCAATCCCTGCCGAACCGTGGTTCTTTTGGACTTTGTACATTGCCTGTAACAAGTTCTTTCGCGATAGAATTTGCTCAATCATTTTTAGTTTCCATCTTTTGTTTCCCTGTCCCGTCTAAAACAAGGCTAGATTCTGCTCCCGCAGAAAGCTTCCTTGCCGAATTTAGGACAACTTAACGTTCGGCCCTTCAGCTTATCGGTGAGTCCTCCGCCTTTTCGATGACGGCTCATTTCCAAAGCCTACTATGGCCTCTGCTGACTCCTCAAAGACTTTGGATCTTTGAGGCCTCCCCAGGTAAGAGCATCTCCCCTACCTGCCGGCAGGCAGGCTTCACCCAATCGCTGCCTGATCTACTACTTTGGCGCTCATCCCTTGCGGAATGTTTTGGACGTCACAATGATGTGCTTGCTTATCCGGCCTCATAGCCTCATATCAGGTTCCTGTTCGTCAGTACCGGGGTTTGTAGTCTCGCTTCCTTCACTGCATGGGTCACCCCAAACCAGCTTGCGACTTACTAATGCTTCAAGACGTTACTCCTGCGCATAAGGGACTTACACCCTCTGGAATAATTTCATGCATCACACTACCATTTAACACTAAAAATTTGTATTTTAAACATTTTTCCAGAGCTTTCAGTAGTGTGTGCACATGCTCATGCTGGGCACACACACAGTACATATTGCAGGGCGGGGTTCAATGGTACGCCAACTGCGGATTCTCGCATCGCAGTTCCGTGTCCTTCGGACAGGAACGCTCTCCGAAATCCGCCCCGACAACATGTACCAACCGTTGTGTGCAATGGCGCGACACTGCATAGATTAAACCTAATGATAAGATAAATGGAAAACAATTCACAAAAGATTTTTACTAACAAAGCGATTTCAGTAGCAACATTTTTCGGTGGACCAATTGCTGCTGGATTTCTGATTTCAAAAAACTATAAAGTCTTTGGAGATGAGAATGCAGCTCGAAATTCAATTTTTATTGGGATAATATCAACGGTTCTTCTTTTTGCTGGGATTTTTATGATTCCTGAGCATATAATAGATAAAATTCCACAAGCATTAATACCTGGGATTTACACGGCGATTATTGCGGGATTAGTTGAAAAATTACAAGGACAAAAGATTAAAGATTTCCTTTCTGAGAATGGTCAAAAAGCTTCAAACTGGCAAGCTGCAGGATACGGATTAATTGGACTTTTAATTATAGCGTCTTTTTTATTCGTTATGATTTTTGCAATTCCAACCGAAGGATATGAGAAAAACATAACCGTAGATAAAAATGTAAAATTGCATTACAGCAAAGACATTGAAGATTTAAAATCAGAGCGTATAGCATCTGTGATTAAGCAATCTGGATTTATGGAAGGTAGTGAAGGAGCTGATTTGTTTTTAAATACAGAAGAGAATTTCTACAGACTTAAATTTGTTCTTCCTGATACTTCAGTACTGTCTGATACAATGTTGCTAACAGATTTTAATGGATTTGAGAATTATCTAAATTATAACTTAAACTTTGATAAGAAAATTGAAATAGGATTCACAGATATCAATTTGCTAAATAACTTTGAACTAAAAGAGATAGAAATTGACAACCAACAAGTATACGAGCCGATACTTTATTTACAGCCTTATCAGATTAATGATTTTCACAAAATTTACTACAATTCATCAATGCCAATCGAAGATGTGAAGAAAGTTGAGAATACAGTTAAAAGATTAAGAGCCTATTTTCCAGTTAACCAAAGGATTGACATTGTATTTCTTAATACGGAACCTGATTATACAATTAAATTTTTTGTAGTTAAAGATTTGTGGCAAAATGATGGAGTAACAAAAAGACTTAAAAGCACAGTTGATTATATTAAGAGTAATGGAGTTGACAAAAATATTAATTTAGTATTGATTGATAATCAGACTTTTGAAGAGAAGAAAATATAAGCCACATGCACACAATCGAGTAGACGGCCGGTGAGCTAATAGCCCACCGGAGCGCCTCTCACACCACCGTACGTACGGGTCTCGTATACG
>NZ_JBQYLH010000034.1:0-5575 GCF_052677165.1 Sunxiuqinia sp. sy24 | reverse complement strand
AAACGGCTTGCCGGAGTAGGGGAGCGAGGGAGTTCAACACAAGACATACTGAACAAGAAATAGAAGAGCCGCAAGAAGTAAGCGGTTATTTTTTGCCAGAAAATAAGTTCATTGAAAATATTGAAAAAGTAGAAAGATAAGGAAGAATTGCGAATTAAACGAGTTTATTCCACGAGCTAGACAAGATTGAATCTTTTAAAGATTCTAACAATTTTTATTTACAACGAAGAGTTTGATCCTGGCTCAGGATGAACGCTAGCGGGAGGCCTAACACATGCAAGTCGAGGGGTATGATTAGCTTGCTAATCAGAGACCGGCGCACGGGTGAGTAACGCGTATGCAACCTACCTTTGACAGAGGGATAGCCCGGAGAAATCCGGATTAATACCTCATGGTATTTAAGATCCGCATGGGTTTTAAATTAAAGATTTATCGGTCAAAGATGGGCATGCGTGACATTAGCTAGTTGGTAAGGTAACGGCTTACCAAGGCTACGATGTCTAGGGGTTCTGAGAGGATGATCCCCCACACTGGTACTGAGACACGGACCAGACTCCTACGGGAGGCAGCAGTGAGGAATATTGGTCAATGGGCGCAAGCCTGAACCAGCCATCCCGCGTGAAGGAAGACGGCCCTATGGGTTGTAAACTTCTTTTCTGCACCAAGAATGGACATTACGTGTAGTGTTTTGACGGTAGTGCAGGAATAAGCATCGGCTAACTCCGTGCCAGCAGCCGCGGTAATACGGAGGATGCAAGCGTTATCCGGATTCATTGGGTTTAAAGGGTACGTAGGTGGCCCAGTAAGTCAGTGGTGAAATCCTGCCGCTTAACGGTAGAACTGCCATTGAAACTGCTGGGCTTGAGTACAGTTGAGGTAGGCGGAATGTGTAGTGTAGCGGTGAAATGCTTAGATATTACACAGAACCCCGATTGCGAAGGCAGCTTACTAAACTGTAACTGACACTGAGGTACGAAAGCGTGGGGAGCGAACAGGATTAGATACCCTGGTAGTCCACGCCGTAAACGATGCTCACTCGCTGTATGCAATACACAGTATGCGGCCAAGCGAAAGTATTAAGTGAGCCACCTGGGGAGTACGTTGGCAACAGTGAAACTCAAAGGAATTGACGGGGGCCCGCACAAGCGGAGGAACATGTGGTTTAATTCGATGATACGCGAGGAACCTTACCTGGGCTTAAATGTAGAACGACAGGCGTCGAAAGATGCTTTTCTTCGGACGTTTTACAAGGTGCTGCATGGTTGTCGTCAGCTCGTGCCGTGAGGTGTCGGGTTAAGTCCCATAACGAGCGCAACCCCTACCGTTAGTTACCATCAGGTTATGCTGGGGACTCTAGCGGGACTGCCACCGTAAGGTGCGAGGAAGGTGGGGATGACGTCAAATCAGCACGGCCCTTATGTCCAGGGCTACACACGTGTTACAATGGCCGGTACAAAGGGCAGCTACCTGGTGACAGGATGCTAATCTCTAAAGCCGGTCTCAGTTCGGATCGAAGTCTGCAACCCGACTTCGTGAAGCTGGATTCGCTAGTAATCGCGCATCAGCCATGGCGCGGTGAATACGTTCCCGGGCCTTGTACACACCGCCCGTCAAACCATGGAAGCTGGGGGTACCTGAAGTCTGTGACCGCAAGGAGCGGCCTAGGGTAAAACTAGTGACTGGGGTTAAGTCGTAACAAGGTAGCCGTACCGGAAGGTGTGGCTGGAACACCTCCTTTCTGGAGCTTGGAATAGGCATTAATCGGATAACGAGCATTTTTCTTTATCACTACTTTTTTTATAAAATATAAGAGCAAAACGCGGAAAGCTGTCAGCTTTAAAGCTTGTAGCTTGAAGCTATAAAGGCTAAAAGAAAGACAGTCCCGTAGCTCAGCTGGTTAGAGCGCTACACTGATAATGTAGAGGTCCCCAGTTCAAGTCTGGGCGGGACTACTGCCAAGACGGATGCACAGATGCTCAGATCTTTGGATATTCAGACCATGAAAGTCTGACAATCTGAACTTCTGGCGATCTAAGAATCCAGGAACACGGGGGATTAGCTCAGTTGGCTAGAGCGCTAGATTTGCATTCTAGAGGTCAAGGGTTCGACTCCCTTATTCTCCACCAGATGCCAGACAGGAAGACGTTAGATACTAGATGTTAGCTTGGAAGGCAAAAAAGAGAAAGAAGAAAGGTCGCCTGCCTGTTGGCAGACAAGCAAGACAAGACGTTCAAAAAAAAACATACTGGAACACAAGATATGCCTGGCGGCATGAAAACAACTGACGGTTCGATTCCGGCAATATCAACATTAAGCAGCCTCTCAGGGTTAGACGATCAGCATTAAAACTGATAACAGATAACCGCCAACTGAGATCTGACTTTAAAGTTCTTTGACATATTGGGAAATAAAGAATGTAAATTACATTCAACCTTAAAAGAAATCAAGAGAAAGTTATTAAGGGCGCACGGGGGATGCCTAGGCTCTCAGAGGCGATGAAGGACGTGATAAGCTGCGAAAAGTTGCGGGGATTGGCAAATACGAATTGATCCGCAAATATCCGAATGGGACAACCTGGTCTTCGGACCATCCGATTATGTCGGAAGCTAACCCAGGGAACTGAAACATCTAAGTACCTGGAGGAAGAGAAAACAAAAGTGATTCCGTAAGTAGTGGCGAGCGAACGCGGAACAGCCTAAACCAATATTGTTTCGGCAATGTTGGGGTTGTAGGACCACGATATTCGATAATACATTAAGTGGAATGATTTGGAAAGATCAATCACAGAAGGTGATAATCCTGTACACGTACATTGTATTAGAGATAGTGGTATCCTGAGTAGGGCGGGACACGAGAAATCCTGTCTGAATCTGCCGGGACCATCCGGTAAGGCTAAATACTACTGAGAGACCGATAGTGAACAAGTACCGTGAGGGAAAGGTGAAAAGCACCCTGAACAAGGGAGTGAAAAAGTACCTGAAACCGTGCGCTTACAAGCGGTTGGAGCTTCAATTTATTGGAGTGACAGCGTGCCTTTTGCATAATGAGCCTACGAGTTAGTCGTTACTGGCAAGGTTAAGGGTTTAAGACCCGGAGCCGAAGCGAAAGCGAGTCTGAATAGGGCGAATTAGTCAGTAGCGCTAGACGCGAAACCTTGGTGATCTACCCATGGTCAGGTTGAAGTTTTGGTAACACAAAATGGAGGACCGAACCAGGAAACGTTGAAAAGTTTTTGGATGAACTGTGGGTAGGGGTGAAAGGCCAATCAAACTGGGAAATAGCTCGTACTCCCCGAAATGCATTTAGGTGCAGCGTCGTGTATGAGTCTTATAGAGGTAGAGCTACTGATTGGATGCGAGGGCTTCACCGCCTATCAAATCCAGACAAACTCCGAATGCTATAAGATGCTTCACGGCAGTGAGGGCATGGGTGCTAAGGTCCATGTCCGAGAGGGAAAGAACCCAGACCATCAGCTAAGGTCCCCAAGTGTATATTAAGTTGAACAAACGAGGTCTGATTGCTTAGACAGCTAGGATGTTGGCTTGGAAGCAGCCATTCATTTAAAGAGTGCGTAACAGCTCACTAGTCGAGCGATCGGGCGTGGATAATAATCGGGCATTAAATATACCACCGAAGCTATGGATTTATGGTAGGGGAGCATTCCAGTCTGCGTTGAAGGTGTAGCGTGAGCTATGCTGGAGCGTCTGGAAAAGCAAATGTAGGCATAAGTAACGATAAAGCAGGTGAGAAACCTGCTCGCCGATAGACTAAGGTTTCCTGATCAACGCTAATCGGATCAGGGTTAGTCGGGGCCTAAGGCGTACCCGAGAGGGGAAGTCGATGGACAATTGGTTAATATTCCAATACCTTTTGATACTGCGATGGGGTGACGAAGTAATGAAAGACCCGCGTACTGACGGAATAGTACGTTGAATGGCGTAGGTTATGAGACTCATAGGCAAATCCGTGAGTTGAGCCGAAACCAGATAGTACCGAGAGCCTTCGGGCAATCGGATAGTGGTCCTAAGCGCTTCCAAGAAAAACCTCTAAGCTTCAGGTATCAAAAGCCCGTACCGCAAACCGACACAGGTAGTCAAGGAGAGAATCCTGAGGCGCTCGAGTGATTCATGGCTAAGGAACTAGGCAAAATCGCCCCGTAACTTCGGGAGAAGGGGCGCTCTACTCCGGTAGAGCCGCAGTGAAAAGGCGCATGCGACTGTTTATCAAAAACACATGGCTATGCTAAATTGAAAGATGATGTATATGGCCTGACACCTGCCCGGTGCCGGAAGGTTAAGAGGGGATGTTATCTTCGGAGAAGCATTGAATCGAAGCCCCGGTAAACGGCGGCCGTAACTATAACGGTCCTAAGGTAGCGAAATTCCTTGTCGGGTAAGTTCCGACCTGCACGAATGGTGTAACGATGTGCGCACTGTCTCGGCCATGAGCTCGGTGAAATTGTAGTCTCGGTGAAGATGCCGAGTACCCGCAACGGGACGGAAAGACCCCGTGAACCTTTACTGCAACTTCACATTGATTCTGGGTAAGTGATGTGTAGGATAGGACGGAGACTATGAAGCGGGCTCGCCAGGGCTTGTGGAGTCATCCTTGAAATACGTCCCTTTGCTTACTTGGAACCTAACCCCGCTTAGCGGGGGACAGTGTGTGGTGGGTAGTTTGACTGGGGTGGTCGCCTCCAAAAGAGTAACGGAGGCTTCTAAAGGTGCCCTCATGACGATTGGTAACCGTCAGTAGAGTATAATGGTATAAGGGCGCTTGACTGCGAGACTGACAAGTCGACCAGGTACGAAAGTAGAGCATAGTGATCCGGTGGTTCCGCATGGAAGGGCCATCGCTCAAAGGATAAAAGGTACTCCGGGGATAACAGGCTGATCGCTCCCAAGAGCTCATATCGACGGAGCGGTTTGGCACCTCGATGTCGGCTCGTCACATCCTGGGGCTGGAGAAGGTCCCAAGGGTTGGGCTGTTCGCCCATTAAAGTGGCACGCGAGCTGGGTTCAGAACGTCGTGAGACAGTTCGGTCCCTATCTGTTGTGGGCGTTGGAAATTTGAGAGGGCCTGCCGCTAGTACGAGAGGACCGCGGTGGACATACCTCTAGTGTACCTGTTGTGGCGCCAGCTGCATTGCAGGGTAGCTATGTGTGGAAGGGATAAGTGCTGAAAGCATCTAAGCACGAAGCCTGCCTCAAGATGAGATTTCCTTTAAGGGTCGTGAGAGACTATCACGTTGATAGGCTGCAGGTGGAAGTTCAGTGATGGGCGTAGCCGAGCAGTACTAATTACCCGTAGACTTTCATTGTAATTTTTAAGGTTGTAGGTTTATTTACATTTTTCCCGGTATGTTAAAAATATTTAAGTGTTGTGTACTCTTACCTTCTGGGTAAGTTGTAAGCAAAGCAAAGATTTTAGGTGATTATTGCGGTGGGGCTCCACCTCTTCCCATTCCGAACAGAGAAGTTAAGCCCACCAGCGCCGATGGTACTGCAGAAATGTGGGAGAGTAGGTCATCGCCTTTCTTTTTAAACCCGCTGTTCTCCAGAGCAGCGG
Source organism: Sunxiuqinia sp. sy24 (assembly GCF_052677165.1). Lineage (NCBI taxonomy): Bacteria > Pseudomonadati > Bacteroidota > Bacteroidia > Marinilabiliales > Prolixibacteraceae > Sunxiuqinia > Sunxiuqinia sp. sy24. The sequence continues at coordinate 7 of NZ_JBQYLH010000034.1, read as the reverse complement.
GTTTTTT
>NZ_JBQYLH010000033.1:0-8627 GCF_052677165.1 Sunxiuqinia sp. sy24 | reverse complement strand
AGTTCATTGATCGGTAAAAAAGAATATAAAGCAAAGATGATAATAATTTTTACTCCACCGGAAATTTATACTGATCCAAAAAGTGCTGGATTTATACCTCCTCAGCACAATAAGCCAGCTGCTTTTCCAGTAAATCCTTCCTTCCAAAGACGTTCCTTGTAACAATTTCGAGCATGTGCTTCTGAAATGTTTTGTAGTTAAATATTTTGCATTATATTTGCCACCGCAAAAACAACGGTGCCATAGCTCAGTTGGTAGAGCAACGGACTGAAAATCCGTGTGTCCCTGGTTCGATTCCAGGTGGCACCACCGAAATTGCAAACAAAAACCTCTGCGTTCCGACTCAGAGGTTTTTTGTTTTTAGGCGTTTTTGTCAGTTATCCATTTATCGGAGACCAGTTCGAAAAATTGAGACTAACTAACAATCACGCCTTCATTGTTGCTGAGAGAAAGAGATATAAAAAGTCAGACCGTATAAAAGCTTGTTTTTATACGGTCTGATAGTCTATTTATTTTGCGTCAAAATAATCTGCAGCTCACATACTATCTCTATTCCTTTCCAATAATCGACAATTCCATAATATTCATGGGAGCAGGTGAACCGGCCGAGTTTTTCAAAACTCTGATTCTCATGTATCGATATTTTTCAGTTGCACCAACATAAGCAATTCTTATTCCCGCATCAGTCCAACCGGAAAAGTCAATACTTTTTATCTTTACCCATCCGGCCTCAATTGACTTCGCTTCCCAATCCGGAGAATCCCGATCTACTCCAACTGCTCCTAGAGTATCCGATGCCCAAACTTCATAAATCTCCGGATTCCTCACATTACTTGCACGAGGCACAATCTCAACACCATCAACAAGTAGCTGCTTCCCAAAATCTATCGAAAACAATATTGGTGTCATCGCATTGTCCTCTGTGTGATACCCTGCACCTCCGTTATTGCCATCCCACAGATGTGGTAATGTCCAGCCCCACGCACTTGAATTATCATCAGGGAGCAATGTTTCTGACCAACCAGCCTTTGTATGATCTAACCGAATCGCATCAGATTGAACAACTAGTATTTCTTTGGTAAAATCGGAACCTGTTTTACCATCTACACTAACAGTAATTGTTGCTGTTCTGGAACCCAAAGTATTCTCCCCAACAGATACTTCAATATTACCAGATTCAACATCATCAACAACACTACACCATGGCTGATCAGAAACTGAGGTAAAAGACTCCCCTTCATAAACCTCAACCGGAATATTAAAGGTTTCTTCATATCCATATTTATTGAAGAAATTCTCCTTTACAATTAGAGGATCCGGCAGAATTAGGGGATCTGACTCACTAAAGCTGCCCGCGTAAATTGAATCAATATCAGTAGCTTCAAAATGATATAAAGTTTTGTACAGAACTCTTGAACCGCTTTTAAAATCAGGTAAATCTGGATTAAGTCCTATGATCTTTAATTTCTCAATTGTACTTCTAAACTCGACAGTACGCTGTGTATTTTCATTCGTCGTGTATTCCACGAGTAAACCAACCGCACCATTACGGTATACAAAGTTGAGATATTGACCATCAAATCCGGATACTCCTTGGTTAAGTATTCCAGAAGCAAAATCATTCCCATAAATCAATACTGTCGATTCGGTTTCCCTCGACTTATTTCCTTGTGAATCGTAGTTTCTAAAAGTCAAGGTTGTATAACCTTCAATCATATCTTGATCAAAACCATCAATGATTACTTCATATCTCCCGGTTTCAAGGTTTAAGTAGGAAGCATCATAAGAGTACACTACCGAATCGGTAAAATTATTCCAATAAATTCTAAACTCTTTTCTGTTCACATCAATCGAAGGATAGACAGAAGCCTTTACCCGATAAAATCCAGAAAGACAATCCAAGCTATCAATTTTACCCGCATAAGTCGGGGATCCTTCGAGTAAATATTGCTCGTGTTTTTCATTCACATCCTCACATCCAATAAATGCAAAAATGATGATTATAAATATTACTATTCTATTCATTTTGTTTTTTTTTATATTCAACTGAGCTAAATACATTTTCTATAATCCTTCAGCAATAGAGTTCATCTACATGACTTTCCAAATTGATTTCCAAACACACTCTCATCTATTTAAAGACTGATCCAATCCACATCTCTGTAGTCTACATAGATTAATCCTATACGAAAAGATCATCACAATTACTGTGGAGATCCATAAACCTGTAGCTCAGCCACAGCACCACCACCAACAGCACTCGTCCATGCTTCATAGACTTCAAGCCGAAGAAAACGGACAGGATATTTAACATCAATAGAAAGGTCATATTCCCATCCCATATTCCAAATTTCGTAATCAGAATCAGTAACCGCACTACCAATTTTACCATCGATAGGACCTGGCACTGAAAAATCATGAGCTACTTCCCAATTTGAGTCAGGCCCCCATACCTTAGCTTCTTCTTCTGTCAAATCGGGAGTTACCCAAATGCGCCACTTCTTAGGAGATGATTCATTGAAAACAAATTGTTTGCTTCGCATACCATGAATAAGATATCTACTAAGTTTTGAAGGTTTCTGAAGATCAATGGTCACAAAAGCACTCTTCTTGTTTTTAAATGCTTCCGCTCCCCCAAAATTATTTACATCGTGAGCAACAGCCCAATAACAATCGCCATTGCTATTCCACTTCCCATCCCACAACTTATAAGATGATCGATTTCCCCAATTAGGGCCATCCCAGGTCAAAGTAGGATCTTCAGCTGCTAATGTTGCACTATGTACCGATACTCCCTTAAATGGAAAAATATCAGTGGCCACAGGCTCTAGATACTCCTCATAAATAGGTGTTTTTGTTAAAAAGAATGTATCAGTCTGATTTCCATAAATATCTTTAAACTGAAATCCAAACTGAGTCTGAATTGAATCGTATCCACCAATAATCTCTCCCCTAATTTTATAATCCGGTATTTCCAATTTAGTATCCTCTGAAAAAACTTCCGCTAAAATGGTATCTCCTTCAAACTCTACAACTCCATAGCTAAAAACTTTAACAATCGTAGTAGCTTGAGTCGGATTATCCCATCGAAGCCTAATACCTCCAAAAGTTTCTTCTACCAACATTGTCTGTAAGGCATAATCAATAGATGAGGTTAAGGGTTTTACCTGTACTTTTAGGGGAGTTGATTCCTTTCCACTACTATTACCAACAACTAATTCGACATCGACTACTTTGGAAGTATCTCTTAATCCAAGCACATACAACGAATTGTCGTATCGCGACACTTTTGTTTCTTGGAGCATGCCGTTCCTTAAAAAACTTGCCTTCACATATAATATGTCTTCAACCCCTGCGGGCAATTGAAATTCAATTTTAGCCCCACCACTAATATCGATTACATTAGCACTTTCCAATGCAGGTGGCGCCTCTGAATTTGTAACATAAGGATCTGGGGACAGATAAGCATTACACCCTGACAGCAGACCAATTGTCGCCAACATCATAACAACAATATTGGTTGAAAATTTTATTCTTAATTTAATATTTCTCATTACTATAGTCTTTCTAGTTTCATAATGCGTCTACCAACCTGGATTTTGTTCAAGGTTTGGATTATTTATCAATGCGGTTTCACTAATCGGCATTAAATAGTTTCTAAATGAGTAAGATGGTCTAAGCAAAGTCACCGTATTATAATAATCAGAAACTGATTCCCCCCAGATATTCCAAGCGCGAACAGGTTTATTCATATTCACCAGTGCCGTTTTCCAACGCCTCGTATCCCAAAACCTTGCTCCTTCAAAGGCAAGTTCATTTAACCGCTCCTGCCTGATAATCTCTCTTAACCCATTCTGATTATCATAGTCAGTGAAATTTGTATGGTTATCCCATGCTTCTTTTACTGGTAGTATCCCTGACCTTTCTCTAATCTCGTCTAGAATGGGTAGCACTTCATCATAGTTTACACCTAATTCATTTAAACATTCTGCATATAACAATTTTAAATCAGTCAGCCTAACGATTGGGAAAGCATAAGGCGTTGGCTTGTATCCAGTCCCTGTAAGAGGACTTAGAAAAGTGTTATTAATGCCGCAAACTTTCTTGCAATAATACCCTGTCATTCCAATTGACTGGACGCCAATAGCTCCACTTACTTCAGCCGCGCGTGCCTCTAAATGCTTAAACTCAGACTCATCAAAGCCTAAACCCTCCCAATAACCTCTATCAAAGCAAACACTAGCATAAAATCGATGGCTACGGTTTAAGTTAATTTGAGCGGTAACCTGCCCTTCTACAGCTTCAGTGCTATTGGCAGCACTAACAGTGACCGGAGAGAACCTGTTGTTATACCAATTATTGTTGATCCAATCATTATCAACACTTATAGGCACTCCATTTGCCGAATAAAATTGTTCTATGATATGAAAGGGTGGAGCTTGCCTCTGCCCAACTCCTTTTCCTTGTGGCTGAATACCCGGAAAAAATGCCTGCGCAAACGTTTGTAAAGTTGACGAACCTCCATTTTCAAACTTTGCCCATATAATTTCATCATTCCAATGAGTAACCAAAGCTTCACGGACGCCTAAACGATATATTGTTTCCTGGCTGGGAGTCTCCCCTCTAATCATGCTACCATCAGAATAATGCAATTTGAAAAAATTATTTTCAGCTGACTCCAGTGCATCTTCCAATGCATCTGCTGCCAGTTGCCATTTATTTTCATCGTTTGTTTGAGAAAACAGTTGTGTCCCTCGATTATCAACCACATCAAAATCTGAATTCCCGTTAAACAGTGGACTTGCTGCCCACACTAAAGTCTGAGCCTTTATTGAAAGAGCTACAGTTTTGGTAATCCTTCCAGCCTCTGTTGCAAGATTAAGATTCATGTGGTCTTCTAAATCGGGAACAGCCTCATCTATGGTAGACGTAATATAATTAACAACATCATCAACAGGCTCCCGATGTATCTTAAACTCATTGATCCCTGCATTGGTAGAAACAGCTTTATCAATAATCGGAATAGGACCATACAATGTAAACAGATAGTAATGAAAAAAAGCTTTTAGTACTTTTACCTCTGCCATCCATTGTTTCCGTTCACTTTCTTCTAAATTCGGCGGGCCACCTGCATCCAGTGGCATATGCTCCAAAAACACATTGCAATGCCTGATCCCATCCCATAGAGAGATAGCTCCATTAGAACCGTCCCAATAATTCATTATAGGATTCCCAGAAGTATTGATACCACCATACCCATAACGATAAGGATTTGGAAATGATCCATAAGCCGAGAACTGTATGTCATCAGTAGTATAAAAGATTTCGTCGCCTCCTAATAATGGTAAACTTGAATACAAATTCCCATAACTAGGAATATATGAGTAACATGTCATTAAATATTTTTCAGATTCATTCCTGTCAAGAAAGGCATCTTTGATCTCCGGACTATCCCCAGGATAGATATCCAAATAATCGTTACATGAAACTATTCCCAAGGTTATCAAGATAAAGAACAAATGGATTATCTTAATATTCACTAAATTTCTCATTTCTTTCATGTTTAATTTGTGCTATTTGAAATTAATTTGAACACCCACGTTAAATACTTTTTGCAATGGGTATGCCAGGCCATTTCCTCCCATTTCTGGATCCCACAGCTTGAATTTACTGAAGGTTAATAAGTTTGTTCCACTCACATAAGCTCTTATGCCTACATTTTTTGTTTTTGGTAATGTATATCCCATTTCCAATTGCTTTAACCGCAAATACGATATTGTCCTCATGAAGTAAGTGCTTCGCTGAAAGTTATTATCGTTACCCACAGAATTAATATTGGATAACCTAGGCCATTGTGCATACAAATCCCTATTAGATTCTGTCCAATGATTATCTGCAATCCAGCCCAACAGAGCTCTATTTCCACCACCGGTTGGCATAAAAGGAGCCATTTCTCTCGGATCTAGCCAAAATGAATAATGTGCCTGTCCTTGGAAGAAAAGGGACATATCGAATTTCTTATACCCAAACGATCCACCAAAACCATATTGAATCTCAGGAACCTGAGGATACCCTATTGGTGCAATATCAAATTGGTTAATAACCCCATCCTTATTAATATCAACATATTTAATATCACCAGCCATTACCTCACCTCCTAAGGCAGCTTGTGAAGCAGAGTTTGCAACCTCGTTGTCATCAATGAACAAATGTTCTGCTATATACCCAAAACCTTGTGAAGGCGAATGCCCAATTCTAGAAATCCAAGGTGCTTTATCTGTTCCTATTTCATCATATGTTATCACTTCAGCTGTGCCATAAGTAAAGTTCCCTCTTAATATAAACCATGTATTTTGCCCAACTTGATCCTTGTAATCAACAGCGATTTCAATTCCCTTTGCAAGATTTTCCTGAACATTACTATACAGCTCATAAGGCAACCCTAGTGTTGATGGGATATTTGATCTTCGCTGTAGAATATTCTTCCTTCTTTCCCTATAAATCTCCGGAATTACTGAAAGTTTATTATCAAAGAATCCCAACTCAAGTGCAAGATTCGCTTTGTAAGTAATTTCCCAGGTAATTTCTGGATTTCCTGGATTTGCAATCGATATCGTTGGTTTGCTGTAAAGCCCTAGGCTCGCATCGTTCCCCCAGTAACCCGCGGGACTTGACTTTAAGTTTACACTTGACAGATAGTAGAATCTATTGGGACCTCCAAGATTATCATTACCAACAACCCCATAAGTACTCCTGATTTTAAATTTTGACAGAACAGGATCTATTCCTAAGTTTTTATAAAAAGCCTCTTTAGAAATGTCCCAACCTACACCAAACGAAGGGAAAAAGCCAAAGCGGTCACCACTTGCAAACCTCTCAGAACCATTGTAACCAAAATTAAATTCCGTAAAATATTTACCATCATATGCATAAGTAAAACGTCCTGCCAAGCTCAAATTCCGCTTAGGTAAAGAGTTTTCAAGCTGTTGCCGAGAAACAATAGGATTCCCTTCAAGATATTCCCTTGCGGTGCTTACAAGTAAAGCTCCTACATCATGCTTCTCATTGAAAGTGTTGTTATAAATAGCAGATAATTCACCATATATTGTTGAAGTGACATTCTGATCCCCCCCTTCGTAATCAATAAACCGACTCCCGGATTCAGGATTTATCGGGAAAAGGGTATAGCCGTCATGTTCTGGGGTAAGAGAATCTTCAAAGGGATCATAATCTCCATTTAATATTGTGAAATAATAGGGATTATATGAGCGTCTGAGGCTAAAACTACCATATCTTGAAACATTCCCAATAAAACGCAGTTTTAATCCTTTAGTGACAAAATCAAGATCTTGAAATAATTCCAACTGAGCAGACAACGTACTTGCCTTATTATCCTCATAACCACTCATCAATCTTGCATACGGGTTAATATACTGACCTGCATCTGAGTTACCAAACAACAAATAAGGAGCATACGCAAAATCTTTATCAGGAGCATAAACAGCAGGAAATAGCACTGGATCGGCATTAAGAGCCCTGTAGTAAGTATTTCGTCCCCTTGCCCCCAATTCTCCTATAGGTCCCTGGTAGTCATCAAAGGCCCCATTCAATCGAACATTAAGCTTTGTTGCGTTAGACACATTAATATTAACATTTGAACGTAAAGTATACTTCTTAAAATCAATATTAGTGTTCCATTTATTAATATTGTCAACTTTCAAAATACCGTTATCCTGAGAATACGAGCCTGCAACATAATAGGATGCGACCTTCCCCCCTCCACTTATACTGAGATTCAACCGTGAATTAACTGCGTAATCCTTAGTTAACTCACTTAACCAGTCCGTAGCTGGATAAACATATGGATTTCTATTTGGGTCTTGTGTTTTTTCAATCTTATCCAAAGAATATCGAGGAGAGGCCGTAGGATTTCTCGTTAAAATTGCCTCATTAAAATTTTTCATGTAATCTATTGGATCCGCAATATCAATCCGAGATGTAGGCATCGAAAGTGAGCTTTCTGCACGAACATCAATTACAGCTTTTCCTTCCTTTCCTTCCTTTGTTGTAATCAGTACAACACCATTTCCTCCGCGTGCCCCATATAAAGCTGTTGCCGCAGCATCTTTAAGGATTGAAAAGCTTTGAATATCATCTGGACTTAGCCGAGACAGTTGACGAACATCAACTTCAACATTGTCAATAAGAATTAAGGGAGACTGAACATTATTTCCAAACGAGGCTGCATTACGGATGAAAAATTGGGCATTATCATCGCCTGGTGCTCCTGTACTCTGATAAGAAATAAGTCCTGTCATTTGCCCTGACAAGGCTGTGGTGATATTACTCGTTGGAACAGATTGAAGACTCCCCACATCAACTGTTGTTATCGAAGAAATAACACTTTCCTTTTTTTGTTTTCCAAAAGCGACAACAGTTACCTCATCCAATTCATCAGTTTTAGAATGCATAATAAGGTTGATCTCCTTACTATCCAACACAGAGATTGTTTGATCTTCCATCCCAATAAAAGAAAACCGAAGCTTATCGGTAAGCATTCGGTAAACCCCGTCTTGTTTCATGTAAAATTAGCATCCTGCTTTCAAAGTTTCTCTTAAATGTTCGGA
>NZ_JBQYLH010000032.1:0-13197 GCF_052677165.1 Sunxiuqinia sp. sy24 | reverse complement strand
AGGGATGTGCTCTACCAGCTGAGCTACTGAGTCATCATGTGTAGTGCCTTTTTGTTTTAAAGGCGTTGCAAAAGTATGCTTTTCAACCTAAAATGCAAAACAAATCCCCAATGATTTTTCAAAAAGAATGCCCGTCAAAAACCAAACATAAGATTTTAAGAAACTTAGACCGTAAAAAAAAAGAGGCTTCTTCTTCAAAAAGGACAGATCACCAATAAGCTAAAAAAAAAAGCTAATTTTGCCGGCAATCGATTTTCCTTAAATATGAAAGACAAAATAGTTGTAATCACTGGAGCTTCATCCGGAATAGGAAAAGCACTAGCCTATGAATTTGCCGCTCGTGGAGCTTCTCTGTCCCTTGCTGCTCGCCGGCTCGATCGGCTGGATGAAATAAGAAAGGATTTACCCCAATCCAATATTCTGACAATTCAGGCTGATGTAAGCCTAGAGCAGGATTGCAAAAATCTCATCGATCAAACCATTGCCTGCTATGGAAGAATCGATGTTTTGATTAACAATGCCGGAATATCTATGCGAGCTTTATTTACAGACGTAGACATTAGTGTTCTCAAAAAGCTAATGAATGTTAACTTCTGGGGCACGGTCTATTGCACTAAATATGCCATCCCCCATCTTCTCAAGGTCAAGGGGACTGTTGTAGGTGTAATTTCTATTGCCGGCTATGTCGGACTTCCTGCCCGGACAGGCTATTCGGCATCAAAATATGCCATTCGCGGATTCCTAGACGCCTTGCGTATCGAAAATAGCAAAACGGGGCTCCATGTGCTCGTTGCTGCTCCTGGCTTTACGGCCTCCGAAGTTAGGGAGTCAGCATTAACAAAAAATGGTAGTTCGCAAGGGCAAACCCCGCGTAACGAGGGAAGCATGATGACTGCTGAAGCCTGTGCCCGACACATTGCCAATGCCGTTAAAAAACGCAAGCGCGAGATTATCTTGACTTTCATTGAAGGCAAATTCACCGTTTTCTTAGGAAAGTTCTGGCCTGCCTTACTCGATAAACTCACATATATGCACATGGGAAAGGAAGCAAATTCGCCCTTTAAATAGACAACATGCTAATCCACGAAACACAGGTACGAGTTTACTATGAGGATACCGATAAAATGGGAGTCGTTTATTATGGCGTTTATCCTCGGTATTACGAAATCGGACGAACAGAAATGATTCGCAGTCTGGGTATTTCCTACAAGGAGATTGAGGAAACGAACATCTTACTTCCGGCACGAAGCTTATCGATCAATTACCTGAAGTCGGCCTACTACGATGATTTACTTACAATTCGAACCATAATAGAAACTATTCCCAAAGTAAAATTCCCAATCAAAACGGAAATCTATAATCAACAGAATGAATTGATCAATTCAGGCGAAGTGGTTCTGGCCTTTTTTGATGCTGTCACGAACAAGCCCTGCCGTATTCCGGAGAAATTCCGTCAAGCGATGGAAGTTCACTTCAAATCTCCAACTGATTAATCACAGAATAGGCATAGCTTATAATAACAAAAATCCAGATTAAGACACCGGCAATTTTATTGAACCACCAAAGCAACCTTAAATTGAAGCGGTGCTTAAACAAGCTAACTAATCCCGTGAGGAACAACCACCAGGCACAAGCTCCGGAGAACACCCCAAAAACGATAAAAAACGACTGATAAGGTCGAGCAATATTCAATACAATACCAGAACTGGCAAATACCGCCAAAAATACAAAAATAACCAATGGATTGGGAAAGGTGATTAAGAAAGTAGAAACAAAATCCTGCAGATAAGAAGAGCCTTTCTTTCGCATTTTCCGAATATCTTTCACCGGATTTTTCAGGAAAATATGTACTCCCAATAAAAAGATAATCAGGGCTCCTACTGTTTGAAATGTTAATTGATATTGCCTAATAAAATCAATGAGCCAGGTTAAACTAAAACCGGCTACAATGGCATAAATAGCATCGGAAGTCGCAGCTCCCATGCCCGATAAAAAACCCGCAACCCGGTCTTTATTAACTGTCCGTTGGATAATAAGCACGCCAATCGGGCCAAGAGGAATAGAAACTGCCACCCCAATAATTAGCCCTGTCAAAAACAAATTAAAAAACATGGTGCAAAAGTAACTATTTGAAGAATATGAGCTCCTAATCAATTCCCCTAAAATTCATTTTATGTCATTTATTTGTATTTTTACGAGAGTACACCAAACACACAACAAAAATGAACCGAATAGCACTATTCTTATTATTGACTATCCTTTCCACACAACTTATGGCACAAGACTTTCAGCTGGATTTGTGGCCCGATGGAGCCCCTAATGAAAACAATCCCCCCGGAGAAGAAAACTACTACCAGGAAAGAGGCAGCTATCGATACAAGAATATTTCAAAAGCTGAGCTTTTTGTATACCCCCCCAGCAAAGAAATAAACACCGGAGCGGCAGTCATTATTTGCCCGGGGGGGGGTTATTGGATTGAAGCCATCGACCACGAAGGTTTTCGCATAGCAGAATACCTGCAAGCCAAGGGTATTACCGGAATTGTTTTAAAATACCGCCTACCGTATGGCAATTCAGAAATTCCATTAACCGATGCGCTGCAAGCCATTCGCCTTACTCGTTCAAAAACACAAGAATGGGAAATTGATCCCCAGAAAATCGGCATTGCCGGTTCTTCTGCCGGAGGTCATCTGGCTTCAACTGCCGGAACGCATTTCGATTGGGTAAAACCCAAAACCACTGTTCCTTATCAAGAGATCAGTGCCCGTCCCGACTTTATGCTCTTGTTGTATCCCGTAATCAGCTTTAAAGAAGGCATTGGACACATGGGCTCAAGGAATAATTTGATTGGGGAAACCAACGACTGGTCAGTCGCCAAACAATTTTCAAATGAATTATGGGTGACGGAAAACACTCCACCCACATTTTTTGTTCTAGCCGACGACGACAAGGCCGTCATTCCCGAAAATTCAATTGCTTTTTACCGAGCACTAAAAGAATATGCAATCCCTGCCGAACTTCACATCTTCGCCAAGGGAGGGCATGGTTTTGGAATGACCGACCGGGACATTCCGGCAGCAAAATGGCCGGCACTATTTACCGACTGGCTAAAATCAATGGAAATAATTAAATAATGACAGAAGCACAACATCCGAACAAAATTTTTAAATTTTGCCCCAGCTGCGGCTCTACGCAGTTGAGGCAGTCGGGCGACCGATCCAAGAACTGCCTACACTGTGGCTTTCACTATTTCTTTAACACATCGGCGGCAGTTGCCGCCATTATTTTTGACCCCGAAGGAAGAATTATGCTGGCTCGCAGAGCTGTAGAACCGCACAAAGGGCAGCTGGACTTTCCCGGCGGATTTGTCGATCCGAATGAAACAGCCGAGGATGCACTTGCCCGGGAAATTCAAGAGGAACTGGGCACGAAGGTGAACAAAATGGACTATTTCTGCTCCTTTCCCAACACCTACCCTTTCGCCGGAATGGAAGTGATGACTCTGGACCTTGCTTTTCTGGTCGAATTGGAGACAATCTCCGATTTAACCCCAATGGACGACATCGCATCCATCGAGTTTCATCATCCTTCAGAAGTCAACATGGACGAGCTGCCTGCACAATCAATGAAAAACATCTTAAAAAAATTAAATGAACGCATCTGATAAAATACAAGAAAGAATAGCACAACTGCGGTCACAAATGAAAAAAGCAGGTGTTCAGGCCTGCTACTTCTCCGGAACTGATCCTCATCAGAGTGAATATATGCCTGCGCATTGGCAGGCCCGCAGTTACATTAGCGGATTTACCGGTTCGGCAGGACTGGTTGTTGTTACCAACGAGAAAGCAGGTTTATGGACCGATTCGCGTTACTTTTTGCAAGCAGAGCAACAATTGCAAGAAACAGGCATCGACCTAATGAAGCAACGCATGCCCGGCACTCCTGAGCCTTTGGAGTGGCTGCAAGAAACACTAAATGCAGGTAATACTGTTGGAGCAGACTTTGCCTGTCTGTCTATCAATCAATACAAACAGTTAAGCAGTGCGTTGGCCGCCGAAGGACTATCGCTCAAAGACACGGGCGACCTGCTGGCTGCGGATTGGGAAGGCCGCCCCGCCTTGCCAGACAACCCCATTTTTGAGCACGATTTGCAATACGCTGGCACCAAGCGGACTGACAAGATTAATAACATACTAAGCTTTGCGAAAACCAATGGAGCAAACGCAACTTTAATCACTGCCTTGGATGATTTAGCCTGGACCTTCAACCTAAGAGGAACAGATGTTGATTTTAATCCGGTATTTGTTGGCTTTGCGTTCCTGTCCGAAAATCAAAAAGTACTGTTTGTCGATTCAAAAAAGATGAATTCAGATTTAGGTGCTAAGCTGCAAGAAGATGAGATTCAGGTAATAGATTATACCGAATTCTTCGATTTCCTTTCCAAGCTGCCAGCAGATAAAATTGTAATGGTCGATTCGGCCCGAACAAATCAGGCAGCCAAAGTCGCCATTCCAGAAGAGCTTAAACTTATTGAGCAAACTTCAGCTCCTACACTTCTGAAAGCACAGAAGTCCACCTTCGAAATTATCCATATTCGGGAGACCATGAAAAGAGATGGCGCTGCAATGGTTAAACTCTTACACTGGCTCGATCAGACTGTCGGCAAGGCAAGTATTACCGAATATGATGTGGTGGAAAAATTGGAATATTTTCGTGCCCAGCAGGAAGGATTTCAAGGGAACAGCTTCTACCCAATCGTTGGCTTGAATGGCAACGGAGCCATCGTGCATCGTTCGGTCAGCAAAGAAACTGCCGACGAAATTGGCAAAGATGGGATGCTGCTTTTTGACTCGGGCGGTCAATATTTAGGAGGTACAACAGACATCACTCGAACCATTACCCTTTCAGAGCCCACAGCCAAACAAAAACGTGATTTTACGCTGGTACTAAAAGGGATGATCGGATTGAGTCAGGCTCACTTTCCGGCAGGAACCGTTGGAAGCAACCTGGACGCCTACGCCCGGATGCACTTATGGAAAAACGGCTTGAACTATGGGCATGGCACCAGTCATGGTGTCGGGTATTTCTTGAATGTCCATGAGGGGCCTATGAGCATCCGGCAGGAATATAACGAACAAACCATCAAGCCGGGAATGGTACTATCGAATGAACCCGGTCTTTATCGCGAAGGGGAATATGGCATCCGAATTGAAAACCTAATTGTTTGTACCGAAAAGGAAGAAACTCCATTCGGTCGTTTTCTGGGCTTCGAAACACTCACCCTGTGTCCAATTGATCTGAAATTAATTGACACCAAACTGATGACTCAAGAAGAAATTGACTGGCTTAATCAATACCACGATAAGGTGTACAACAAATTAGCTCGCTTACTAGGACCTGATGAACTTGAATTTTTAAAGAGACAAACTCAGGAAATCCACTAAAAAAAGAAGCCGTTTGCAAGTTGCAAACGGCTTCACTATCTTATTCCTCAAGGGATTATCATTCACTATTCATTGAGATCAGGAATTCTTCAATTGAATTACTCCGCATCAATCTGGTTTTAATGAAGTCCATCGCTTCCAGTGAATTCATGTCGGCCAGGTAATTCCGCAGAATCCAAACTCGATCCATCATTCCTTTTGACAGCAGCAAGTCTTCGCGACGCGTACTTGAAGAAACAATATCGACAGCAGGGAAAATACGCTTGTTCGACAAACGACGGTCGAGCTGCAATTCCATATTACCAGTACCTTTAAATTCTTCAAAAATCACATCATCCATTTTCGAACCAGTTTCCGTCAAAGCGGTTGAAAGAATGGTTAATGAACCGCCTTCTTCAATGTTACGGGCAGCACCAAAAAACCGTTTGGGTTTGTGCAGTGCGTTAGCATCAACACCACCCGACAGTACTTTACCTGAAGCCGGAGCCACCGTATTATAAGCACGAGCCAAACGAGTAATGGAATCAAGCAGAATCACAACATCGTGACCACATTCCACCATACGTTTTGCTTTCTCCAAAACCATACCAGCAACGCGCACGTGACGCTCAGCAGGTTCATCAAATGTTGAAGAAATCACTTCTCCATTTACGCTACGAGCCATGTCTGTCACCTCTTCCGGACGCTCATCGATCAACAAAACGATCATGTATACCTCAGGATGATTGGCGGCAATAGCGTTGGCAATTTCTTTCAACAACATGGTTTTACCCGTTTTGGGCTGGGCAACAATCAAACCACGCTGGCCTTTACCGATAGGGGCAAATAAATCCACCACGCGAGTCGAAATGTTATCATGTCCGTTTCCGGTCAGGTTGAATTTTTCGTTTGGGAAAAGCGGCGTCAAATGATCAAAAGGAACACGATCCCGAATATAATCAGGCGTACGCCCGTTGATTTCCAACACCTTAATTAAAGGGAAGTATTTTTCACCTTCTTTAGGCGGACGAATTGTTCCAGTAACTGTATCCCCGGTTTTCAATCCAAACAGCTTAATTTGAGATTGCGACACATAAATGTCGTCTGGGGAATTGAGGTAGTTGTAGTCTGAAGAACGCATAAAACCATATCCATCAGGCATAATTTCCAATACGCCGGAATTGGTTATAATTCCTTCAAATTCATATGATTTATCAGAACCGCCACTACCATGCTTGCCCTTATTCTCCCATTTCGGGTGCTTAGGTTTACGCTCTTGCTGGTCTTTTTTTGGTTCTTTCGGAGTGTGTTTTGGAGCATTTTGCTCTTGCGGGCCTTTCTCCGCCTTTTTCACAGTCACTGTCGCTTTTGAAACCGGAGGTTGCGCTTGTTCTTTCGGTTCTTCTTCCTTTTTATTCTGAAGTTCAATGACTTTCTTTTCTTCGGGCTTTTCAGCAGCGTCTCCTGATTTCCGGTTCTTATCGAAAAACGAAGACGCTTTGATTACCGTAGTGCGCTTGCGTTTTTTATTCTTTGGTCCATCCTGTTTATCGTCCTCGTCGCTGGATGGCTTGTTTTTAGTATCTGCCTTGGGATCTACTCCCTGACTTGTTTTGTTTTTTGGACCTCTTTCTTTTTTAGGAAAATCTGATTTCTTCTCAGAAGCGACGATCGCCTGAGTATCTAAGATCTTGTAAATCAGGTCCTGTTTTTTGAAAGATTCCACCTTCTTAATGTTAAGCTCTTTAGCGATATCCCTAAGTTCGGGAACCAACTTTTTGCTTAATTCAATAATGTCATACATATTTTTTGAAAATTAATTACATCTATTAATGCTCGGAGGAGAAAAGTAAAATGTCTTTTTGGAAATTATCTGGATAAAGTGAACTCGAATTATTCTGCAATAATAACTAATAAGTAGTTATTCCCCAAAAAAGTTTTTATTTTCTCTAAATATTTTAATTGGGCTGAAGATAGTTTTCTAAACAAAATTACGTCTTTTTGGTTCATTCATGTAGTGAAACAGCCATTTTTAGGCAAAAATCGTACAGTTCATGAAATAAATGTAGAGAATTATAATTTTCCCACATTATTAACTATTTTCACTACCAGAAAAACAATGATTGTTTAACTTTCTTTTTTATTAACTGAACACCTGATAACAAGCCGCATGAGACAGTTAAAGATTACCAAACAAGTTACGAATAGAGAAACTCTGTCCTTAGATAAATATTTACACGAAATTGGCAAGGTCGATTTGTTAACAGCAGAAAAAGAGGTTGAATTAGCGAAAAGGATTAAAAAAGGTGATCGTGCCGCATTAGAAGAACTCATCAAAGCGAACCTCCGTTTTGTTGTTTCAGTATCGAAACAGTATCAAAACCAAGGGCTAAGTCTTCCCGATTTAATTAACGAGGGCAATCTAGGTCTCATAAAAGCCGCCGAACGTTTTGATGAAACCCGGGGATTCAAGTTCATTTCCTATGCCGTTTGGTGGATCCGTCAATCGATATTACAGGCCTTGGCAGAGCAAGCCCGAATTGTACGTTTGCCTCTCAACAAAATTGGGTCAATTAATAAAATCAACCGTACATTCTCCAAACTCGAACAGGAATACCAACGCGAACCGACAGCAGAAGAGGTGGCCAAGATCCTGGAAACCACAGCAGAAGTTGTTGAAGATTCGATGAAGGTTTCCAGCCACCATGTATCGATGGATGCCCCTATGCGAGACGAAGATGACAACAACCTGTACGATGTCATGCTGAATGATGAATCTCCGAGTCCCGACAATGGCCTGATGGATAGCTCCCTGAAAAAGGAAATTGAGCGTACACTAATGACTTTGGGCGAACGCGAAGCTGAAATACTGAAATACTATTTTGGACTGAGCGGTTATCGACAGCATACACTGGAAGAAATTGGAGATATCTTTAATTTAACCCGCGAACGGGTAAGACAGATTAAAGAAAAATCGATCAAACGCCTAAAAAACAATTACCGCAATCGCTTGTTGAAAGCTTATTTAGGACAGTAAAAACGAATCTCTTTCACTTTCGGATTTCAAATAATCCCGATATAACTTACCTTTGTGGCAAAATATTAATTCATGACCACACGATTTGTAGCTCCTTCTATTTTATCAGCCAATTTTGGCAATTTACAAGCAGATATTGAAATGCTCAACCAAAGTGAAGCCGATTACATTCACTGTGATGTAATGGACGGAGTCTTTGTTCCCAATATTTCATTTGGGATCCCTGTTATCGAGAAAGTTGCAGAAGTTGCAAAAAAACCGCTGGATGTACATCTGATGATTTCGAATCCAGACAATTTCATTGTTCCTTTTCGCAAGGCGGGGGCCTCTATTTTAACCGTGCATTACGAAACCTGCCCTCATCTGCACCGAACCGTTCATTCAATCAAAAACGAAGGAATGAAAGCCAGTGTTTGTTTGAATCCGCATTCACCAGTCCATTTGCTCGATGATATCATTGTTGACCTGGATATGGTATTAATTATGTCTGTCAACCCCGGCTTTGGAGGACAAAGCTTTATCAAGAATACCTATAAAAAGATTAAGCAACTAAAAGAGTTGATTGCTTCGAAAAACCCAGGATGCTTAATTGAAGTAGATGGAGGAGTTAATTTTGAAACCGGTGCCAACCTTTACGATGCAGGTGCAGATGTGCTGGTTTCCGGCAGCTTTATTTTTAAGGCAGATGATCCGATTGCGACAATCAACAAATTCAAAACGCTTTAAGAGTCTTCTTTAGAGCCTGTTCCCGGCGGACAGGCTTGCTTTTCCCCTACATCCTTTAGAGAACATGCTGTGCTGCAAATTCCGCATTTATCAGACTCGGAATACTTCGTTTTTTTCTTGTTTAAAGCACGCACAAACTGATATCCCTTTCGGATAACGATCCCCAAAGTGAGCAACAGAATAAAGTATGTCAAAATTTCCTGTACCATCGTATTGCATAAGGTCTGGCCCTTCAAATTGTTCGCATTCTACAAAATGAAACGGGCAACATGCAGGGTTAAAAATGCTAAAATCCATGCCAAGACAGTCGTATAAAACATTGTAAAGAGAGCCCAATATAATTTCCCTGATTCGTTTTTAATAGTTGCAATTACTCCAATGCACGGAAAATAAATTAAAACGAATATCAGAAACCCCAGAGCAACGGGCACCGAAATAATCAACTCTCCCTGCTTAGGGCCAGATAAGTAACGTTCCTGACGAAGCTTCTTGGTTAGGCTTGCACCTCCATCATCGTCAACCTGGTAGAGTACTCCCATCGTGCTTACCACCACTTCCTTGGCAGGAAGTCCGGCCAGCAAGGCCACACTCATTTTCCAGTCGAACCCAAGCGGACGCATGGCGGGTTCAATAAACTGTCCGATTCTTCCTAAGTAAGAGTTTTGCAAGCGCGCGGCCTCCTGCTCTAATTGCAGTTGATGTATTTGTTCCAAATGGCCGCTACTAGCGGCCTCTTCCTGAAACTGCACCATTTGATTCGATTGTTTTTCTGTTTCAGCATTTTGCCGGGGGAAATAACCTAAAGCCCAAATGATGATTACTCCAATTAAAATAACACCACCAATTTTTTTCAGATACTGCCATGTTTTATCCCACATGTGAATCAACACATTGCGGAAGGTCGGAATCCGATAAGGTGGAAGCTCCAATACAAATGGAGTTTCTTTGCTTTTGAAAATGACCTTATTAAAAAGCTGAGCAACCAAAAAAGCGATAAAGATTCCAGTAAAATAAATACCCACCAAAACGAGTCCCGGATTACTTGGAAAGAAAGCCGAAATAAACAGGACATATACAGGTAATCGGGCGCTACACGACATAAATGGAATAATCAGCATCGTCAGCAAGCGATCGCTCGGGCTACGCAACGTGCGGGTAGCCATAATGGCCGGAACATTACAGCCAAAGCCCATCACCATCGGAATGAAAGAACGACCATGCAATCCAAAATAGTGCATGATTTTATCCATAATGAAAGCTGCCCGAGCCATATAGCCGGAATCTTCCATAATGGAGATGAAAAAAAACAGGATCAAAATATTGGGTAAAAAAACCAACACGCTACCGGTGCCGTCGATGATTCCATTGGTCAGCAAATCGTGCAGCATTCCGGGAGGCATTAGCGAAGAAACCAACCCGCTAAGACCGGTCACCAGGTTTTCAATCCACCCCATCGGGTAACTTCCCAAAGTAAACGTACTGTAGAACGCAATAAAAATGAGCACAATAAAAATGGGCATCCCCAACAAAGGGTGCGTCAGGAAATGATCTATTTTTTCTGAGCGGGATTTCCCGGAATTCACTTTCTGCTTTAGATTTTCCTTCAGGGCTCCAGCAATAAACCCATATTTCGAGTCGGTAATAACCGTTTCACTATCTTCATTATAGAGCGTTTCAATGCGCCTAGACTCTTCTTTGGTAATCGCTTTTATTTCGTCGAAATTGGAATAACGAGATAAATTAAACAGTGTTTCGTTATCCTTTTCCAATAACTTCAGCGCCATAAACCGAGATGATATTTTATCGGCAATAGGCTTGTTCTCTTTGACTTTGACCCGGATTCGCTGAATAGACTTTTCAATCTCTTGTCCGTAATTAATATGGATATGGCGAACAATCGGATCACGGTCTTCATAAACCTCTATCGCTTTCTTTAGCAGATCATCAATCCCTTTGCCTTTCGAGCTAATCGTGGGAATAATGGGAATTCCCATCATTTCCCCCATCTTCTCATAATTGAAATTACTTTGATTTTTCAACAATTCGTCGTACATATTCAAAGCGCACACAACCTTGATATCCATATCTATCAGTTGCGTAGTCAAAAACAAGTTTCGCTCCAGGTTTGAGGAGTCAACCACATTGATAACAATATCGGGTGTTTCTTTCCAGATATACTTTCGAACATAAATTTCTTCCGGAGAATACGCTGTTAACGAATACGTTCCGGGCAAGTCAACAAGATTAAACTGGAAGCCAAACTTATTGAAGGAAGCACGCTTGGCACTAATGGTCACCCCACTATAGTTCCCCACATGTTCTTTTGATCCGGATAAAAAATTAAACAGGGTGGTTTTTCCACAATTAGGATTTCCAATAAGGGCAATGTTAATGATCCTCCCTTTATCTGAGGCCGACTTTTTTAGGATATCCTGGTCAATAACACCATCAAAGCTACTATTTATCTGCTCCTCCGCTTCATGTACCGATATTACTTCAATCAAACTGGCTTCAGATCGACGCAAAGTAATATTGTAGTCCAAAATCTTGAATTCAATAGGTCCTTTGAAAGGAGCATTTTTAATGACTTTGACCTCTTTTCCCCGAACGAATCCCATTTCCATAATCCGCTTACGGAAAGATCCATGTCCTAAAACCTTGGTTATTATTACCGTTTCATTATTTTTTACCTCAGAAAGCCTCACCCACTATTTCCTCTATGCTAATTTGAATTAAATTAAAATAACGATGCAAAGATATTCAAGTTTTTAAAAAGAATTGAAAAATACGGGAAAAGCCGTGCCTGATTTTTGGATTACGTTAACTTTGTAAACAGAAGGAAATCGAAATGAAAGACGAGGATCACTTAAAACACATACAGGATGCCATAAATAAACTACCTGAAGAGTTTAGTATCCTGGAAGAACAAATCGACATTGAGCTGCAGATGGCCTATTTCGACATGGCTCGTAAGCAACGCAACACCACGCCCGATGATACTCTGCTTGCCCAAGCTAAATTAGATTTGTACAATCCTGAAATAAGCTTGGAAGACAAGAAAGAGTTGCTGGTTAAATTGGCCGGACTTGATGATGTGGAAGCTTTTCGAACCATTGAAGCCTTTCACAAACAAGCATCCAATGAAATTAAAAGCTGGTCTGTACTAGCCCTTCAAGAAAGCCGGATGGTAATTCAAAGTTCGCTACTGGGCGAGCAACAGGTGTTTATTTCGACTGGGCTTGGTGGCAAGGGACAAAATATCCGCTATTTTGTAGCCATGAGTCATAACGACTCAGACTGCTCTTTTAACGAGACCCAGCGCAAACTGCTTGAGAGCGAGTTTCGCTTTTTTCTGAATGAAAGTGAAGGCGAATTGGAAGAAATCGATTTTCATGGCAACATTGCTACTGCCGTTTTTTTGTTTCCGCTTAAGCAGAACCTACACACAATTTTCAAATCGTTCATTGATGAATGTAACCAATATGGAGACTTTTTAAGTGAAGATGTGATTATCACCAATGTAAAAAAATTAGCACTCGACGAGTTGCAAGAATTTATAAATAAAAACAGACATGACAGAGAACAAAATTAACCTGGCGCTGCAAGTACTACCCCAGGCAGAAGGAAAAAACAGCTACGACTTGGTTGATGTAGCTATTAAACTTATTCAACAGTCGGGCTTGACCTACCAGGTATGCCCTTTTGAAACCGTTATTGAAGGAAAATTTGATGAATTAATGAATCTAGTTAAACGAATTCATCAGCAACTAAAAAATAATGGCACAGAAAAATTGATGACCTACATGAAAATACAAACTGTGTTTCAAGAAGATGTGACCATCAACGATAAAATGCGAAAATACAAATAAAAAAAGGTCAAAATAATTTGATTGTTTTCTCAAAAATGTACTATATTTGCATCGCATTTAGCAAGGGACCTGTAGCTTAATTGGATAGAGCACTTGACTACGGATCAGGAGGTTAGGGGTTCGAGTCCCTTCAGGTTCACCA
>NZ_JBQYLH010000031.1:0-19114 GCF_052677165.1 Sunxiuqinia sp. sy24 | reverse complement strand
TTGTCTTTAAAATCAAACCAACAAATGTATAGACCCGCAAAAAGATTTAAAACACGGGGTTCAGCGAATGCTTACAAATTATTACTATTGAGCCTTAATACCCCATTATTAGGAAATCAGCTAGAATAGAAGTCATCAAGACTCCTAATTTAAAATGGAGACATAAGTAAAATAATAATGATTTGGAACTCCAATAGCTGCAGAGCGATATAATAAAAGGTGGTCTATCTTGCAGCCCACCTTTTATTGGCTTAGGACTTTATGATGTGATTTTCCTTCAGATCGCAAGTCATTAAGTACTAAAACAACTGCATTTAACAGTCCTTAAGCTCTTTACACAAAGCAAACATGCCAAATCATACGGCTCATATTTTAAACGCAGGTCGAACTTACGTCAATAAAAAAATCCCGCCAATGGCGGGATTTTAAATTTCTAAATATATGCGTCTCTTATAGGCTATGGAAGTCGAGTAATTGCTCGCATGTATCCATTTATCCCACTTTCAAATCAAAATTTATTTTTATAAGATACGCCAAACAACTTATACCGATATTCCTTGGGCCAACTAACGGCTTACCACACAAACTTAGCTATCCTTCTGAAACATCAGAAATTATTCAAATTACACAATTAATCTTTTCTGATTTATAATTGTGCAATGATCTGTTCCAGTTCATTACGTGTAATTCCTAGCTCAGCAGCTATGGTCTTATAAAAATCAACTTTTGTTTCATGCCTCCAGATCAAATCGGCATTGGTTAATTGGGGATATCTTTGTTTAAGTTTCACAGCGATACTAGCCCAGTTGTTCAAATCAAATTCTGCGTCCATTTTATTATTTTAAGTTAATTTCAATCTCTCACTCAAATGAGCCAACACTAAACCATGTTCTAAACAAGCATTGCAAAATTAATACTTTTCTAGCTATAGTACTCGATAGAATTTCAAGGAATACAATAAATCTGAAATTGGTAAGAGGATATTAACATCCAAGACAGATTGTCCCCCTGAGGCTATAATTGGCTAGCTATTTTAATGAATTCGACAATCTATTACAGTACAGACGCAACTCCAATAGACAGCGCATTAATAATCCCCATCAGGAAGTTGTCAGCAGATAAGAGAAAAAGCTTGCAGTGTATGGAAGGAAGATGAGGTTTTCTCTGAGCACCATGAAGAAACTATCATCCAAACAATGCACTTCTCATCATCCGAAACGAAAAAAACGATTGCAGTCTTGCATTAAGAGAGCACCCCCGTTGCAAGCAGAGGGTATCAGAAGACTGTCAACTGTTGAGTTTTGTGCAAAGTCTCACACTCCTTTTCAATCCCCTGTTCTTTGACATATCTGGAAATAGTATCTTCATTGCTATGTTTTCCTGGAGTCTAAACATCATAACCTCCGTTCCAAAACTCACCTCCCCATTATTATCTCTGGACCTCTGGCTGCTCTAGAAATATTTCTATCGTTATGATACTCTACAACATTTTTATTATCAGAATAAGACTTTGAGTTGGAACTGACTGAACTAAGCAATGTGCATGGTCATTGTCCTTCCTATTAAAAAAAGTATGCTGGATAACGTTTTTCAATCCCCAGACAGACATTCTTAAAACTTCGATTAAGTTCCTTCCTAAGCACAACACACCGATATTTTGCTGGACAAACAAAATGCAACAACAAGACAGATACATTATGTCATTTATGGTGTACAAACTATATTGGCAATCTATTTTTTATTATTCGAGTATTGGATTTATTGATTTTTCAATTCGTCTAAACACCAATACACCAATAAAATAGTCAACAAAGCAATGGATTCTACCTTGAATAGTAACAAAAAAAACTGGAATATTTCTTGGAAGTATTCAGAGATAAAAATATCTTTAATGCTCAGAAACAAAGAATTCAATCGTTTTTACTGCTTTCTCATTAGAGAAAAAGCATCAATCCACTCGATAAACTGTTTCGAGATTAATACGAAAAATTTTGAAAATGTCAGTTCTTATATCTGAACAATTAAAAGCTATTTTTCGTGGTAAGTATTTATTAAAATTCTTATCTCTTCGCTTTCATATGACAACTATCCTGTAGTTTCAGATACGGAGTAGCTAACTCTTTTTATTCTGTTGTCAAATACTGCCCTGCATTGTTTCAATGCAGTTTTCTTAGATTTCGTAACACGTATCTGGAGCAATGCACTAATTGCTGTATGATGAGTTTTTATGCAAATACTGCAGTTGCTGTATATCGCCATTTTCTATTTCGGAAACATTCTTTCAGTTTTTCTGAGTATTTAGGAATCGTAATTCACAAACTATCTCTCAGAAAAATAAAGATCTCGGTTTTAGAAAAAATCATCTTGTATGTCTAAATAGACATATAAACCATTACTATATTTATCTAAATTTTAAATATCATGAACAAAGCAACCAATTTTCATAGCGGTCAATACCAAAAAGCCACAACCGGTGCTTTTTTTGAAAATATTAATCCTGCCACAGGGAAAAAGATCTGCAACGTAGAGTCATCATCTGAAGATGATGTTAATAAGGCAATTAAATCTGCTATCGCAGGCTTTAAAATATGGTCAAAAATGCCAGCAACAGAGCGTGGTCGTATTCTAAGGAGAGCAGCTGATTTGCTAAGAGCACGCAACGAGGAAATTGCCAAAATAGAGGTTGAAGATGTGGGAAAGCCTATTTCGGAGGCCATTGAAGTGGATGTGATGACCGGCGCTGATGCATTGGAATACTTCGGAGGAATAGCTCCTTCCATTCATGGCGATCATTACGATCTAGGAAATACATTTGCTTTCACACGCCGGGAACCGCTAGGTGTCTGTGCCGGCATCGGAGCATGGAATTATCCCATTCAGATAGCTTGCTGGAAATCAGCTCCAGCACTGGCATGTGGCAACACCATGGTTTTCAAACCCGCTGAGCTGACACCACGTTCTGCTCTGATTTTGGCTGAGGTACTTAAAGAAGCTGGTGTTCCCGACGGAGTTTTCAATGTTGTGCAGGGCAACGGTGAAGTGGGACAAATGCTTACAAATCATCCCGGCATACAAAAAGTATCGTTGACCGGCGAAGTTGAAACCGGGAAAAAAGTCATGGCTGCCTCTGCTGCTACTCTTAAGCATGTTACCCTTGAGTTGGGCGGGAAATCTCCTTTGATTATTTGTGAAGATGCTGATATTAATGAGGCTGTAAATGGTGCCATGATGGCCAATTTTTACACTCAGGGAGAGATTTGTTCCAATGGAACCCGTGTTTATGTTGCGGAAGCAGTAAAAGATGAGTTTTTGGAAAAGCTAATTGCTAAAACTCAAAAACTGGTGATAGGAAACCCTGCAGATATGAAAACTCAGGTGGGTGCACTTATCAGCAAAGAGCACTTTGAGAAAGTTGCCGGATATATAGAACTGGGAAAACAGGAAGCCCGCCTTCTCTTCGGCGGAAGACGCTATGTATCGGATGATCCTGAAATAGCAGGAGGCTACTTTATGGAACCTACCATTTTCGAAACTGACATGGAGGATGCCCGCATTGTGAAGGAAGAGATATTTGGGCCAGTAATGACTGTTTTGCCATTCAAAACAGAGGAAGAAGCAATAGAGAAAGCAAATAATACCATTTACGGACTGGCAGCAGGGGTGTTTACCTCAAATCTGCAGCGTGCCCACCGGATGGTTAATGCCTTGCAGGCTGGCATGTGCTGGGTCAACAATTACAATGTGACCCCCATGGAAGTGCCTTTTGGCCCTTACAAACAATCGGGCTTAGGCCGGGAAAACGGACTGGCAACTATCGAAGCATACACACAGCTTAAGACAGTATATATCGAAATGAATAAGGTGGATTCGCCTTACTAATTATTACTAATATAATAACCGGTTTGTGACAGAGCAGTTTTCACCGGTGATGCTCTGTCCACAACCTGTAAATTTCTAAATTGATATGACAAAATATGATTACGTTATTGTTGGAGGAGGATCAGCTGGAGCTGTTCTGGCCAACCGCTTAACTGAAGATCCAAACAACAAAGTATTAGTGCTGGAAGCCGGAAGACCCGATTACCGATTGGATTTTCGTATCCACATGCCCGCAGCACTCAGTTTTCTACTTAATGGGACATTTTACAACTGGGCTTACGAATCAGATCCTGAACCACACATGAAAAATCGCAGGATTGCACAGCCCAGAGGAAAAGTACTGGGTGGCTCTAGCTCCATCAACGGAATGATCTGGATTAGAGGGAATAAGCTGGACTATGAAAAGTGGGCGAGTATTGACGGACTGGAGAGTTGGGATTATGCGCATTGTCTCCCCTATTTTAAAAAGCTGGAAACCCGATTGATTGGTGCCGATAAGTATCATGGAGACAAGGGTCCTTTGAAACTGACCACGCCCAAAAATGAGAATCCCCTTTTCAAATCATTTTTTGAGTCTGTCCAGGAAGCCGGCTACAAGCTTACCGATGACGTGAATGGTGCCACACAGGAAGGTTTTGGAAAATTTGATCAGGCGATTTATAAGACACGTCGCATGAATTCAGCCCGAGCCTATCTGCATCCGGTAAAAAAGCGGTCCAACCTCACAGTTCAGACCAAAGCCATGGTTCATAAAATACTATTTGAGGGAAAAAAAGCTGTTGGCGTAGAGTATAAGCATCGCGGAAGAATACAAACAGTCTATGCCAACGAAATTATCTCGTGCGGAGGTGCTATAAACTCTCCGCAGTTATTGCAACTATCAGGAGTGGGGCATGCCGATGAACTGAAAAAGCATGGCATCGAAGTGGTGCATCATCTTCCAGGAGTGGGCGAAAATCTTCAGGATCACCTGGAAGTCTATGTACAATGGGCTTGCAAAGAACCCATTAGTGAGTTTAAATCTTTGAACCCCTGGCGGGCCCCAAAAATTGGGTTCGACTGGCTGTTCCGCCGCAAGGGGCCGGGAGCGACCAACCATTTTGAGGCGGGTGGTTTTATCAAAAGTCGTGAAGACGTCAAATACCCTGACTTGCAGTATCACTTTCTGCCATTAGCCATTCGATACGACGGAACAGCTCCTGCGGAAGGACATGGTTTCCAATTGCATGTTGGTCCTATGAATACTGATGTGCGCGGGCGAATTAAAATAAAGTCGAATAACCCCTACGAGAAACCCAGCATTCTCTTTAATTATCTTTCTACCGAAAGTGAGCGAAAAGACTGGATTGCCGCCATTCGTAAGACCCGAAAGCTTATCGAGACCAAAGCTATGAGCAAATACCGTGGAAAAGAACTATCTCCTGGCAAGGGCGTTGAAACCGATGAGGAAATCCTAGAGTGGGTAGCCCGAGATGGCGAGAGTGCTTACCATCCTAGCTGTACTTGTAAAATGGGCTTTGACGATATGGCTGTTGTAGATGACCAGCTAAGAGTGCATGGAGTGGAAAATCTTCGCGTAGTGGATGCTTCAGTAATGCCTTACATTACCAATGGGAACATCTTTGCTCCCGTGATGATGATTGCTGAAAAAGCTGCGGATATGATCCTAAGGAAAAACCCGGAGGCTCCTGCTAAAAATGTCTAATGGGCGACAGGAAAGATTTCTGCTCTCCATAATTCATAAAGTACAAGTGAAGATACCCCTGGATTTTTGCGTATTTACATGCCATGGTTGAAGAACCAATAAACAACCATTGTCGAGTAAATTACAGAAAACAGGAAATCAGAAATAAGACATCTTCGCTTTCACCTAAAAACCTAAAAATGATTTTTTCATCAGAAGAACTTACTTTACTTCCAATAGATAATTATTTGCCCGTTTACAAAAACAATTTCAATCTCAGCCATTATCATTACAAGTCAAGGCCCACATAATTCTATCAACAGCAGGGATTGCATCAGAACAGACTTGATGCGGATATATCTGCTGCCTTCCTTTACTCCTAAAATGCAGACAGGCTAACCAGCAAGCGTGTTAGCCTGTCTGCAGAAATATTGCTAACAATTTTTATTCTGTAGATCGTGCCCCTGGTTGGTTTTGGAAATCTTTTCAAAACCGAAGATTTTATGCCGAGTAAGGTGCTACGAACTATTAAAAAAAAACGAGATGAGTATTGATCGATCGATTTTTAGAAACTTATGGCCTACCTTTGTTTTAATGCTAGCTTTGGCTGCTGCTGGCGGATATTTGTATTTCTTTACTAATTCGCATGTATTTTGGCCCGGATTCTTTTCCATGATATTCTTTTATGGTATTATTTTTTACATGGGAACCTATGCGGCAGAACTTAAAAAAAATAAGACAACTACCGATGTCATGCTTGCCGGGCGAAGTATTCCTTTGTGGATCGGAATTTTTACCATGAGTGCAACGTGGGTAGGTGGCGGCTATATTAATGGTGCAGCCGAATATGCTTACGATTCGAGTTACGGACTTGTATGGCTACAAGCACCTTGGGGATATGGGCTTAGCCTTATATTGGGTGGACTGTTTTTCGCAAGAAAGATGCGCTCATATGAGTTTAAAACCATGTTGGATCCTCTATCTCAAAGATTTGGAACCCGGATGTCGGCAGTATTGTTTTTCCCTGCTCTATTGGGTGAGATCTTTTGGTCTGCAGCAATTCTTACAGCACTAGGAGCCACCTTTGCAACCATTTTGGGACTGGATATTCAAACAGCCATTATTGTATCATCAGCCATCGCCATTACTTATACTGCCATTGGTGGCTTGTGGGCAGTAGCGCTGACAGACGTGGTTCAACTAGGCTTGCTTTTTATTGGTTTAATTATCGTTTTGCCATTTGCGATCGATAGTGTTGGCGGATGGGATCAGGCATGGGGTGCCTATCAGCTAAAAATGGGATCGCTGGCCAGTTTTTTACCATCCAGAGAGATCCTCGGTGATCATTACCTCAACTGGTGGGACTTTGCTTTGCTCCTTGTTTTTGGGGGTATTCCCTGGCAGGTATATTTCCAGCGGGTTCTTTCTTCCAAAAATCCCAAAACGGCTGTTCGACTGTCCATTCTGGCAGGTTTTGTTTGCTTTATTGCAGCTATTCCACCTGTGATGTTAGGAATCGTAGGGTCATCGGTAGAATCCTGGCGGGCTTTTGGAGCAGCTTCAGCCCCTGAAAACTCCGCTTTAATTCTGCCTTATGTAATTCGTTATCTGACCCCTGAGATTATTGGCCTGGTAGGATTGGGAGCCATTGCTGCGGCTGTTATGTCATCGGTTGACAGCTCCATCCTTTCAGCTTCATCTATGGCTTCCTGGAATATTTACCGCCCGCTAATAAAACCTAAGATGGGAGCAGAAAACCTTACAAAGGTGATCAAAAAGTGCATTTGGATCCTTGGAATTGCAGCAACCCTGCTAGCCCTGAAAATTACGAGTGTCTATGCTTTATGGTTTCTATGCAGTGACTTTGTTTATGTGTTGCTTTTCCCTCAGCTAGTCACTTCATTTTACGACAAAAAGGCCAATTCCATCGGATCATTTGCCGGCTTTGCCGTGGCTCTTATTTTACGTCTGGGTGGAGGAGATTCCACCTTGGGTATTCCAACATTTATCAACTATCCGATGATCCAGGACGGCGTGGTACTGTTCCCGTTCCGAACTTTTGCCATGGCCAGTGGATTGATTACCATCATGTTGATTTCGCGACTGACACAGAAATACACTCCAGCGCGAAAGCTATACAAAGCGGTTGCATAAAAACGAGAACAGAAAAAAATCTCAATATTCGGCAGCTGGAAGAGGCATCTTCGTAGTGGAATTATATAACGGTGGGTTTATGGCGAACAAAATGCCTGAATCGCGAGATGAAACATTATAGAAACAAAAAAGCACCTCTCTCTGGAGGTGCTTCTTTGATTTATTTGTCGTAAGAATGTTTACACATTCGTTGATTTCATTAGTCCTCGGCCACTTTAAATGGATTCAGGAAAATCAGGAAAAACACAAAAGCAAATGACAGTTCATGCAACTCACTTTCCTTCTTCAACCCAATTAAAAGTACCATCACTGTTGATACAGCCATCAAAACAAGATGTTGAGTCTTAGGAAGCGGTACGCGAAACTGGTTGACCAGTCTTCTG
Source organism: Sunxiuqinia sp. sy24 (assembly GCF_052677165.1). Classification (NCBI taxonomy): domain Bacteria; kingdom Pseudomonadati; phylum Bacteroidota; class Bacteroidia; order Marinilabiliales; family Prolixibacteraceae; genus Sunxiuqinia; species Sunxiuqinia sp. sy24. Next base: position 11,014 of record NZ_JBQYLH010000031.1, on the reverse strand, counting down.
ACAAATGCCACTTTCTTAACCAGCAGGTGCGAGAAAACAAAGTAAACGATCAGCACCACAAACATCAAGCGAGAGAAAATAAGAATATTAATATTTTGTCCGCCAACAATCAGATTGTGCAAGTTGGTTTCTGCCTGTTTGTTGTGCTCTAAAAAGAACTCGCTGCTTTCAATGCCGAAAATACGCTGTCCCCAGCTAATCTCTTCGCCTGCTGCAAAAAAGAATAAAAAGGCCATTGCCCCCCAGGTTAAAAGCCAGAGTGGCTTTTTCAATGTACGATATTCATAAACCCGGTAAACGCCAATTAAGCTGCAAAAAAACAAAAATAAAGCCGTTGGGTACTCAACCGGACCATCTTCTCTGACAAAGTCCCAGAAAGCTTCATGATTAACAAAGTGCCCCAGGTAATACCCATAGGCAATAAAAATAAGCAGCAGACTGCCCACCGCAATCTCAACACTTGTAATTAGTTTTCTTGTTTCCATTTTAATTATCTACTAAAAATTAAAGTTCTTTTTGGATTCTGGCTTTAATCGCTTTCAAAATTCTTAGAGCATAATTCTCTTGAACAGAATTTTAATCCGAACTAAACCATCGACAAAAATATTACAATTATTCAGAGTAGAAAAGAAAGAATATTACTTTAGGTCGTAGCTTAACAAAACGACTGTTGTTCATCTAAAACAATGCCGCTAAGTTGGACTAAGAAATAAACCTCTTTTTAAAGCTCAAGGTTTTCAAATTCAAAAAAACGCCCTACCTTTGTTCGTCAATCTACGAACATTAAATAATGAAAGAAACACAGGTGTTTACCGATGACCAAGTTCAGGCTGCCCGTTTTGCAAAAGCCATGGGGCATCCGGTGCGGCTTTATGTGCTAGAGCTTCTAAACAACCAGTCATGTTGCTATAGTGGCGACTTATCCGACATGCTCCCGATTGCCAAGTCAACCCTATCACAACATTTAAAAGAGTTGAAAGAGGCCGGTTTGATTCAGGGTGAGATTGAAGCACCCAAAATCAAGTACTGCATCAATCGGGAAAATTGGGACAAAGCGCAGAAGTTATTTCAAAAATTATTGAATAAATAAAAACAAACAAACAACTTGTTCGTCATTTTACGAATGACGAACAATTAAAATTTAAATAATGGATTTTCAAAATTTAAAACCAATTCAAATGGATATTAAAGTATTGGGGACAGGTTGTCCCAAATGCAAGGCGCTTGAAAAAGCTACCCGAGAGGCAGTTGCTAAAAGTGGCATTACCGCTGAGGTAACCAAGGTGGAAGATATTGTAGAAATCATGAATTATGGAGTCATGACAACTCCGGCCTTGGTTGTTGACGGAAAAGTACTGGTCAAAGGGAAAGTTCCCAGTGTAGCCGATATCACCTTATTACTAACCAAATAAACAAGAAAAAAATGAAACAGCTAGCCCTTATTTTACTCATGACCCTTGGAAGCGGAATCCTTTCAACCAATGCTCAATGTTGCAATCCCAAAATGGCTGAATTAGCCAACAAACAAACGACTGCCTCGGAGCAAGCTGACCAAACCGATGTTAAAGCCTATTACTTTCATGCTACCCGTCGCTGTGCCACATGCCAGGCCGTTGAAAAAGTTACCAAAGAAGCGCTGAAAGAGTATTATGGAGAACAGGTGAAATTTCAATCCATCAATCGCGAGAAAGACAGCAAAAATCCTTTGCTTGAAAAATACAAGGTGAGTGGACAAACTTTGCTGATTGTAAAAGGCGACCAAGTGGAAAACCTGACCAACACGGCTTTTCTGAATGCACGAACCAAGCCCGAGAAGTTAAAAGCCAAACTAAAAGCGACTATCGACTCAATGAATTAAGCTCATGGAATTATTGCAAGACCTGCTCGAAAACGCGCAATTCCCCATGCTGTCGGCCTTTCTGCTGGGACTGATGACAGCTATCAGCCCCTGCCCTTTGGCTACCAACATTACTGCCATTGGGTATATAAGCAAGGATTTGGAGAACCGGAAAAACGTTTTTTACAACGGGCTCATCTACACCCTTGGACGAGCCATCTCCTACTCCGCCCTTGGACTGCTTTTATTCATTGGTGCTGAACAGTTTCAGCTGGAAGGCTTCTTTCAGAGCTGGGGCGAAAAGCTACTGGGCCCTCTGCTTATTCTTATTGGCTTAGTGATGCTTGGCGTGTTCAACTTCATCCGTATTCCGGGGCTTGGAGCACTTACTGATCGTATGGAAGCCAAAGTGCACAACGGTTTTTGGAGCGTTTTGCTACTCGGAATGATCTTTGCCCTGGCTTTTTGTCCATACAGTGGCGTGCTTTATTTCGGCATGCTTATTCCCATGACCATAAGCAGTGCCTCCGGGCTGTATCTGCCATTAATATTTGCTCTGGGGACAGGGATTCCGGTCATTATATTTGCCTGGCTCATTGCCTTTTCGATTGGCTCGCTAGGAAGTGTTTACAACAAAATGAAGATCGTTGAAACGTGGTTTCGCCGCCTGGTAGCCATCTTATTCATTGGGGTGGGCATCTATTATACCTGGGTACTATTTCTATAAAAAAATTTAAAACTATTGTTCGTAGATCGGCGAACTACTCATATATTAATCTCAATGCAGAAAAATAAAAAAATAAAGCTGATTGTTTCTATCGTTCTAATCGTGCCACTACTGGGGGGACTTTATTACTTTCTTCAACCCATTGTCAATTACCTGACTTACGATTTATTCGGATTAAAGGCTGAAACGCACCTTGGGGCAGCCATCAACTTTTTCATTTATGACACCATCAAAATACTGATTCTCCTATTTCTGATCAGCTCCCTCATGGGCCTAGTGAATGCCTATTTCCCCATAGAACGTCTGCGCGATTATCTGACGACCAAAAAGATGTATGGGCTTCAATACCTTTTTGCCTCTGTTTTTGGAGCCATCACCCCCTTTTGTTCCTGCTCGTCCATCCCGCTATTCATCGGATTTGTAAAGGGAGGTATTCCGTTGGGTGTGACCTTGGCTTTCTTAATTACTTCACCGCTGGTTAATGAAGTTGCTGTAGCTATGTTTTTGGGGCTGTTCGGCATTAAAGCCACTCTGATTTATGCGGTCAGTGGGATTCTGCTGGGAACTGTCGGAGGTTTCATCCTGGGCAAACTGAAGCTGGATGCTTACCTCAGCGACTGGGTGAAAGAAATTCAAACCAGTTCGGAGCAAGAAGCAGCCCAGTGGGAAGAAGACCAAACACCTTTCCTCGACAGGCTGCCAAGCATTATCCGCGAAGGTTGGGACATCGTGCGCAAGGTGTTGGTGTATGTCCTGATTGGTATTGCCATTGGAGCCGGCATGCATGGTTATGTGCCGGAGAATTTTTTCACCGAATTTCTGTCGGCCGACAAGTGGTATGCGGTGCCCTTAGCCGTTATATTTGCGGTGCCTATGTATGCCAATGCGGCTGGCATTGTTCCGGTCATTCAAGTGTTTGTGGCCAAAGGTGTTCCGCTGGGAACCGGCATTGCCTTTATGATGGCTGTGGTTGGCCTGTCGCTGCCCGAAGCCACCTTGCTCAAAAAGGTAATGAAGTGGAAGCTTATTGGCATCTTCTTCGGAACAATTACCGTATTTATTATTGCACTCGGTTATCTGTTTAACTGGATTTTGTAAGTCATTTAAAAACCATAAAATCAATTCATCATGAAAACAAAGTCATTGGGTTTTATCGGTGGTGGCCGGATCACCAACATTATCCTAAGAGCCTTTACCAATTTCGACGAAGTTTTTGACGAGGTGGTCGTCTATGACACCGAACCGGAAGCTGTCGAGAAGTTGAGAAAACAATTTCACTTTGTTCATGACGGCGATTTGCTGCAGGCAGCAAGTCAGCCCATTGTTTTTATCGCCCTTCATCCGCCGGTAATTATGGAAACCCTGGAGCGAATTAAGGAAGTTGTTAGTACGGACACGGTAGTCATTTCGCTGGCCCCCAAAATCACCCTCTCTCAAATGGCTTCAAAGCTGAATACCCGGCTGCTGGCCCGGATGATTCCCAATGCCACCTCGTACAACAACGACGGGTTTAACCCCATCGCCTTTGAGGAATCCCTTGAAAAAGCAGACCGCAAAAAGATCAAGCGATTTCTGAATATCCTCGGGAAAACCTTTATAACGGAAGAAAGCAAGCTCGAAAGCTATGCCCTGGTTTCGGCAATGCTGCCCACTTACTTCTGGTTTCAGTGGCAAACCATGCAAGAAATTGCCGAGCAAACCGGACTAACGGAGCGGGAAGCCGAAAAAGCCATCCGGTCTTCATTGAAAAAGGCCATCCGCCTGTATTTCGACGCCGGGTTGACTCCGGAAGAAGTGATGGATCTGATTCCGGTAAAACCGCTTGGCGAGCACGAAGCCGAAATCAAATCGATGTATCAAACTAAACTGATGGGTCTGTTTGAAAAGATCAAGTCCTGAAGCCAAAAGTTTAATCGAAACTTAATGACGCAAAAATACGACCAACTTCATTCCGTCGTATATTTGCGTCATTAAAATCATGTAGCAATGACAAAAGTTACTTTGTTTGATCAGGAGCTTCAGGAAACAGCAGCCATCTATAAAGCGCTGGGACACCCTGCCCGCTTGGCCATTTTAAACTATCTGGCCGAAACGAAGCAATGCATCTCCGGCGATATTTCGGATGAACTGCCCCTAAGCCGTACCACGGTTCATCAGCATTTAAAGGAGCTTAAAAAGCTGGGGCTTATTCAAGGTGAAATTCAAGGCGTAAAAACCAGTTACTGCCTGAATACCGAAAAAATTAAACGTGTACGAGGAACGCTCAATGGCTTTCTTGACGAACTTGGCAGTTGCCCGGCTCCCAATTGCCAACCAAAGGAACCGGAACCAACCGAAGGGCAAAAACAAAAAACACACAACAAGTAAACGAACATCAATAAAGATAAATAGTAGAAATACCCGGACAAAAGCGTAGCTGAGAAAAACCAATGCAAGGTCTAATGGCTTGGGTCCAGGGTCCAATTTTAAAAGTATGAAAGTATTAATTCTGTGTACAGGCAATAGCTGCCGGAGCCAAATGGCTCATGGCTTTTTACAATCGTTTAACCCCGAACTGACAGTATGTTCTGCCGGAACTGAAGCTTCCGGAAAGCTGAACCAGCAGGCCGTAGCTGCCATGAAAGAGATCGGACTCGACATCAGTCACCACACGTCCGATTCGGTTGAAAAATACCTGAATGATGAGTGGGACTACGTTATTACCGTTTGCGGTGGCGCCAACGAAAGCTGCCCGGCCTTTACGGGCAAAGTCAAGCATCGTTTGCACATTGGCTTCGACGACCCTTCGCACGCGGTGGGCACCGACGAATTTATTTGGAGCGAATTTATACGGGTGCGGGATGAGATCAAAGAACGTTTTTGGAAATTCTACGAGGAAAATTTGAAAACGGAATAATTTGAAGATTGCAGCAAAAGAAGCTGATTAAGTCATTTTCAAATCATTTCAATCGACAAATTGTCAAATTGATATTATGAAAGCCGAAGATTTAAAACGCGTGGTGAAGGAAAAATATGGCAGCATTGCCAATCAAAGCCTTCTGACCACTCAAACGGGTTGCTGTAGCGGAACAAGCTGCTGTGGCGAACTCGAATTCAGCATGATTGGCGATGAATACCAAAACGTTTCCGGCTACAACCAGGAGGCAGACCTGGGCCTGGGCTGCGGTCTGCCAACCGAATTTGCCGGTATCGAAAAAGGCAACCGGGTGCTCGACCTGGGTTCCGGAGCAGGAAACGACTGCTTTGTTGCCCGCAGCCTGGTGGGCGAAGAAGGTACGGTTACCGGAATCGACTTCACGGAAGCCATGATCCAAAAGGCCCGTCAGAACCTGGCCAAAACCGGATTCGAAAACATCGACTTCATCCTAGGCGATATCGAAAACATGCCGCTGGAAGCCAATACCTTCGATGTGGTCATCAGCAACTGTGTGCTCAACCTGGTGCCGGACAAGTTTAAAGCCTTCTCCGAAATTTACCGGGTTCTAAAGCCTGGAGGCCATTTTTGCATTTCAGATGTGGTGATCACCGGTACGCTGCCCGACAAGTTAAAGGAAGCTGCCGAGCTTTATGCCGGCTGCGTTGCTGGCGCTTTGCCGTTCGACGATTACCTGACCATCATCCGCCAGCAAGGTTTTAGCCAGCCGGAGGTGAAAAAACAAAAGAAAATTGAAATTCCGGAAGATGTCCTGTTGAAATACCTCAGCAAGGAAGAGTTGGAAGCCTACCAATCGGGCAACCATGGAATATTCAGCATTACCCTTAACGCTTCAAAATAAAGCACAAGATCAACATTCATGACGCAAACGAAAAAACAAATTGGCTTCTTCGAAAAATACCTCACCATCTGGGTGGCCTTATGCATCGGAGCCGGCATTCTTATTGGAAATTTTGCAGGCGAAAGTGTGGCTGTTTTAAGCCGGTGGGAAGTGTTTAAAGTGAATATTCCGGTAGCGATACTGGTTTGGCTGATGATTTACCCCATGATGCTGCAGGTGGACTTTTCGAGCATCAAAAATGTGGGGAGACGCCCCAAGGGTCTGCTGCTGACATTGGTGATCAACTGGCTGATTAAGCCTTTTACCATGGCCTTTTTTGCCTGGATTTTCTTTTCCAAAATCTATGCAGCCTTTATCAGTCCCGAGCTGGCCGGCGAATACATTGCCGGAGCCATTTTGCTGGGTGCTGCACCATGTACCGCCATGGTTTTTGTGTGGAGCTACCTCACCGATGGCGATCCCAACTACACCTTGGTACAGGTATCGGTCAACGACCTGATTATTTTGGTGGCCTTTGTCCCGATTGTGGGCTTTTTGCTGGGCATTACCAATGTGCAGGTTCCCTACGACACGCTGGTGGCCAGTGTCCTCATCTTTGTGGTAATTCCGCTGCTTGCCGGTTATCTTACGCACAAGGTTCTCATCCGCCGGAAAGGAGAAGTCTGGTTTAAAACGGTGCTTCTGCCCCAGTTTAAGCCGGTTTCCATTGTGGCCTTACTGCTCACTTTGATTTTGCTTTTTGCTTTTCAGGGAGAAACCATTACGGCTAACCCGCTAATCATTTTGCTGGTCGCCATTCCGCTGATCATTCAAACGTACTTTATCTTTTTTGTGGCCTGGCTTGGCGGACGCAAGTTAAAGCTGCCTCACGCCATCTGTTCGCCGGCTGCCATGATTGGTGCCAGCAACTTTTTCGAGCTGGCCGTGGCAGTAGCCATTGCGCTGTTTGGCCTGCAGTCGCCAGCGGCTTTGGTTACCGTGGTCGGTGTTTTGGTCGAAGTTCCGGTAATGCTTTCCCTGGTGGCTCTGGCCAACAAATGGCGTTACTAAACTTTTGCGCTCCTACCCTGTTTGAATAGCCAAAACAAGCGTATGAGTAATTTTTGGAACGAACGTTTTGCAACCAAGGAATATGTTTACGGCACTGCGCCCAATCAATTTTTCAGTGAGGAACTGGAAAAGCTTTCACCCGGGAAATTGGTACTCCCGGGTGAGGGCGAAGGCCGAAACGCTGTTTTTGCCGCCCGTATGGGCTGGCAGGTAACCGCCTTTGATTCGAGCAGTGAAGGCCAAAAGAAAGCCGAACAGCTGGCCGCTCGCCAACAGGTTGAGCTGGATTACCGGATTGATTCGTATGACAGCATTGAGCTGCAGGCCGAATCCTTCGATTGCCTGGCTCTGATTTATACCCACATGTCTCCGGCTAACCGGCAGGCTTACCACCACAAGCTAAGCACGTACCTCAAAAAAGGTGGCACCCTGATTCTAGAAGGCTTCTCCAAAGCCCAAATTCAGAACAATACCGGTGGTCCTAAAAATGTGGATATGCTCTTCTCTAAGGAAGAACTGCAAGCCGATTTTGCCGGTTTTTCAAGCCTGAGAATCAGCGAAGCCGAAGTGGAGCTGGACGAAGGTGAATTTCACCAGGGAACAGCTCATGTCATTCGCCTGGTAGCCGTAAAATAAGGCTTGCTTTCAAGCCCCGTTCCATCCATCAATCCCGCCACTATGCAGGGTAAAACTGCTTCGGGTTTAGCCCTTCCGCTAACACCCAGAAGCGAGCTAGACAGGCCGGGGCACTGAAGAGTCCTTATTCTCGAAGTCATAAACAAACTATTCCATCCAATAGCAGCAATATCTCTTTTTTGTTCTGATACTATCAGGATCTAATCTTATGTGCTCTCTAAGTAAATCCACCGATTTGGGCTATGATAAAATAATAGGCACTGATACTGTTTTAATTGATTAGCATTTGTGCTAAATTACATAGGAAAAGCAACCAACAGAGTCTTAGTAATCAACACCTTGTAATTTGCTATACTTTAACTAAACGATTAAGGAGGTCACACATGAAGAAGTTTATCCATGCATTTGCGGTTCTCGCCGGCATCATCCTGATTACTCAATCTTGTTCAAAAGACGATTCAAAGGACCATTGAGCCCGACTCCACCAGGAGCGACTCGAGATTGGACGTGCCCTGCTTGAAGTGCAGGCGCCTGATGTAGCCGAAATTCTGCCCTACTATACCGACGACATCGAATACGATGATCCGATCGTTGACATCAACGGAATTCAGGATATCACTGCCTTCCTCAATCAGCTTATCATAGGTGCCTCGCCCAATCTCGTCACAACTGTTGAGGACGAAACCCTCATTGACGACATCTATTCGGCAACCTGGATCATGGCCGGGGATTTCCTTGGCGTTCCTTATCAGGCCAAGGGCATCTCGATTTTCAAGTTCCTGCCCAACTCTTCCCAGGTGTACTTTCAGCGGGACTACTATTCCGAGGGCGACATCATGGCCACCATCCCTGGTTTAGATGAGGCAATCGGGGGCTTCAGAACCTACTACAAGTGCTCTGTGGATCCAACCTTCGACTGTCCATTCCCTGCTACCCCTCAAAACTCAGAAAGCACCCAACTCCGTTCGCAAAGTAAGCTAAGCAGCGATCAGCTAGTAGTCGGTCATCAACTGGTCGAGATCAATGCGGAGAACTGGACAAGCGTGCTCCCCTTTCTGGCAAACAACTATGAGTACCACGACCCCATTGTCGACATCTTTGGTCCCGAAACCATGGCCGAGTTTCTGGGCCGTCTGTTTGCCGGATCGTCGGACTTGTACACCACAGTTGAGGACGAGACCATCGTAGACGATATTTATATGGCGACATGGACCATGTCCGGTGAATTTAACGGAGCACCTTTTAGCGCTCCAGGTATGTCAATCGTGAAGTTTGTTGAAGGTACAACACAAACTTATTACTCCCGGGACTACTATACCGAGGGTGACGTCATGCTTGGCGTTCCTGAGCTAGCCGGTGCAGTGCAGGGATTTCGTGACTACTACCGTAGCGCTGTAGATCCAACCTACATCAGTCCAGAGTAGGATTGAATTTTCTCTTTGACCTACTGATCAGATGACTCGAAGTCATCCGATCAGTAGGCCCCCTTGCAACCCTATCACCCCCTATAACACCGAAAAGCAGGGCTTTAATCAGTGATGAATGAATTACTGACAGCTATTTTGTTAATGGATAAGACATTCAGAATTCTTGTTCAATGCAATAGTCTGGAGTATTGTCGTTTAAAACGACTGCCACCTATCCCTGTCACCGCTAACGCTTAGACGAGGGATAGGTGGGTGTTTTAAGTTTTCAACGATTTTAATGCGGATTATAAATACGTTGTCAATAAGGCCGGGACTGCAAATCCCGACATTAGCACGTAAGCCGCGCAGCAAGGTTTGTTTTTCAAACAAAAGCAGGGATCACAGATTCGAGCTAGCGGGTTGCGTTATTTTATAAATCAATGTAATTATAATATATCGACTCATCCCTTGAAATGGGGAAACCAAGATCATCATATTTATAATTAAAATTTTGAGCTTCTCCTATTTCAACTTTCTCGCCATCGTTATCGTACGAATAACCTTGAAAGCTAGTTTGATGATTCGTTGATAAAACTTCGCTTAATTCAAACTTATCATATGCAATCTCATACATAGGTAAATCAAGATTCTCGAAAGGTCTTTTTTTATCATTATAAAAAAACTCAGAGGATAAATAGGGATACTCAGCTCCATACCTGTAGTAGTATTTTTCTTTTATATTTCTTTCCTGGCTATATATATAATATTCCTTGTGAGCTCGTTCAAAATTATCATATTGAGCGTACCTGCATTGAATAATTGTGTCATTAGATGGGTATTTAAAATCACTAAAATTCACCAGCACATAATTACTATGTTCTTCTTTTTGTTCATAGTTAGAAATCTTGAGTAATCGCTTAAAACTGTCATATTCGAACAGCTCGTAAGAAGTAATAGTACTATCTAAACTAAAGTACTTTATTCGATTGACCAGACCTTGAATATTGTACTCAATTTTAACAACTCGCCCTTCACTATCCGCTCCAAAGCCATAGACTTTAAAATTGTCGACATAATTCTTATAGTTATAAAAAAACTCAACCTTTATTCCAGATTCAAAAGGATAGCTTGAATCATTTATTTCAGGATACTTGTAGTAAATACTTTTCAAGAATCGACCGCTCTCTTTTATTGGATAGTTTGGTTCTTCATATGCATAGATATCTTCTTTCTCAATTTCTGGAGCTTCTTTATCACATGAAATTAATACTAATAACAGAAGCATAATTAGAGGTAGACTTGTTTTTGATGTCAGCATCATATTTTTCAGAAAAGAAGTTAATAATACTCTTTCATTGCTCAATAGCAGTTTTACTCTAATGCAACCTAACGGCTCGAATATGCGTAGTGCGGGATTTCAAGGCACTTCACTATCAAACCGCTAAGATGTTTATTAGATGCTTTAATGTTCAATTTAAATAATTCGCCCCGCATTACGTATATTTATTGTGTGTGCCCAGCATGAGCATGTGCACACACTACTGAAAGCTCTGGAAAAATGTTTAAAATACAAATTTTTAGT
>NZ_JBQYLH010000030.1:0-32870 GCF_052677165.1 Sunxiuqinia sp. sy24 | reverse complement strand
CCTATTACGCCAACAGCACCTATAGCTGCTGCATTGGTTAAAAATTTACGTCTTGAGAAATTCGATTTTTCTGTCATGATACATTAGATTTAGTTATGGATTTCCAGTATTTTGATCAAATTCACAAACCACTCGGAAGCCAACCATATTAGCATCAGAATACCACCAGATACTCTTAGGCATCTGCGGGTCTGTTTTCATCCAGGCTTCCGTTTTGGTATAATCGCGATCAGCCGAACGCACATCTTCAGCAGTACTCTTAAACGAACCGCCACGAACAACATGTTCGGTTCCGCTCGCTGGCCCTTTCGGATCGCGAGCTCCATCGCTCCATGCACTATAGGCATCTGGCGCGTACCAGTCCAGACAAAACTCAGCAGCATTCCCCAGCATATTTTTCAAGCCAAACGGATTGGTTTGTACTGCGGAAGGGGGCTGTGTTTTGGCCATGCTGTTGGCATCATAAATTACATGCGAATTAATATTGGTGGTATCTGCTCCAAAAATTTTGTTCCAGAGTTTTGTTTGCGAGAAATCAGTTGGATCGCCTTCAAAGAAGTAAGGCGTTTGACTACCGGCACGGCAGGCATATTCCCATTCGGCTTCGGTGGGTAAGCGATAGGTTTTTCCCGTCACTTTCGATAACCACTCACAGTAAACCAGTGCAGCCCGATGACGCATAGTAATCGCCGGACGATCGCCCAATCCCCAATTTTGGTCTGGCTGTCCGTAAGGTGGCGTTGGTCCGCTAATGGCATCCACATCATCTTCTGTGCGCGAACCCTCGGTGTCGGTACTTCTTCCTTCGGCTCCGGTTTGGCTGTAGAAAGCCAGGTATTCATTCCAGGTCACCTCCACTTTACCCATAAAGAAAGAGCTGATCTGCACCTCTTTCTGAGGACCTTCATCTTCGTCCCGGTAAGACTCATCAGCCGGACTCCCAATTTTAAAAGTTCCGCCGGGAATAGCCACCATCTCGAATGATACCGGTGTTTCAGGAATCTTCTCCGTGAAATTTTCAAGCTTTTCAACGGGTGTTGGTGCCTGGTAAATTTCGATATTGGCCTGCATATCCTTTCCAAAGCCGATATTGCTTTCGTGTGTCGCATTAGGATCAAAATGGCCAACATGCAAATGACAGTTAATACAGCGCAATTCTTCTTCATTCTGAGAATAGTAAAGGTGCGCATCCTGTCCTTCTTTCGATAAAGTTAAAGGGAATAAGTTGACATGACACTGAATACACGATGCCTTATATGTGAAGTGCTGGGCCTCCTCAACAGTAGATTTGGCTTCCCAGTTAAAACTTTCATGATCTTTAAATAAATAACCATAAATATCTTTGGCGCCCAGCCGGGCTTTTTCAATTAAGTAGCCTTCGCCTTTTGGAGGCAAGTGACAATCCACACATTTCACCTGAATCCCGTGTTTATTATCGTAGTGTGTGGATAATTTCCATGATTCGGTCACGTGGGGATGAACATGGCATGATTCGCAAAACTCGTTGGTCGACGAATATTCAACCGATTTGTTAAAGCTAATAAGCGCCAACAACCCTAAAGCAAATCCAATAAAAAGGACAAAGAGAATTTTTTCCTGAAAGAATTTTCGAAGTTTCCCAGCCATTGCTGTAATAGTTTAGTTAGTTTGAATTAAGAGTAGCTTGCTCACAAATTTAATAAAAACAAGTTCTAAAAATAGATTTACGTCAAAAAATAAGCGGTCAACGATTGTCGAAAAGCAAGCTTTCCTTGAAAAAAATAAAATCTTACGTATAAAATGGCTGTCAGGCTCAGCACCAAAAGATTATCTCCTGCATTTTACACCCAAAGCTATCACACTAAGGATCACTCCATTTTTTTTAAAACATAAAAACAAAGAGTTATTCCGAAGAAAAGCTTAATCCAATTTATCATCATACTTGTCAATTGTTAAAATAGTATTCAGATAGTCGCTAACGATTAACGAAGTATTACGCCATTTACTTTATCTTTTCCTAAAAATTATCCGTTCATGAGCAACATATCTAACTACGTCCATGCCTTTCTCGAACTGTTTTATCCCCGACTTTGTCTGGTTTGCGGTGAAAAACTAATCACCATGGAGAAGTATCTCTGCTTGAAGTGCCTGCTTCACCTGCCCCGAACCAATTTTCATGATGAGCCTGAAAACGCCATGGAACAGCTGTTTTATGGTCGGGTGCCTATTCAACGGGCCACAGCATACTTCGACTTTAAAAAAGGAAGTCCGTATCAGAAGATCCTACATCAGCTTAAATACCGGGGGATGAAAGAACTGGGAGAATATATGGGTGCTCAATATGCACTCGAGCTTCAGAATTCCGAATTCATCGGAGCGGTAGATCTGATTTGTCCGGTTCCACTTCATCCAAAAAAAGAGCGTAAAAGAGGTTACAACCAAAGTTACCATCTGGCGAAAGGCTTGTCGGATAAGCTCGGCATCCCCATTGAACGAGAAGCGCTCATTCGACGAAAGTTTTCGAGCACCCAAACCAAAAAAGGGCGCTACGAACGATGGGAAAATGTAGAAGATATTTTTGAACTTCACCAGCCAGAAGCCTTTGCAGGGAAACATGTTCTGCTGATTGATGATGTGGTTACAACCGGGGCTACTCTGGAAGCTTGCGCGGCAACCATTCTGCAAAACTGCCCGGCCAAAATCAGCATTCTAACGCTGGCCATTGCCTGATTATAGCACTGGAAAAAATTTAGTCGCTAATGGTTGCCCCATTGAAAATCGTTGATCCCCGATCGACTTCCATCACGGCAAAGAAGCCTAGTGCTCCATTACTAATGTTTCCTTTGATGTTGGCCGGAGGGCCACTAAAAAGCGGTACTTTTGTGCTGGTCTCACGATCTACTGCAACAAGAAAGTCGTAGTATTCTTGTGTGATTCCTGCCATTTCAAGCGTGATGGTATCTCCTTTAGCAACCTGTTCTCCCTTCTCTTCATCGAAGTACTGTACAAAGGCTCCTTGCAGCTCATTGCCGTTAAAAAAACGATCATCCACTGCCCGGTAGTTATGCAGCGAGTCGGTAGCAAGCACCCCATTTTGGTAGACTTTAAACAAATAATAATCTTCGGTATTCGGATTATCTTCACTAAACACTCCGACCTCCCAGCCCTCCCAACTCACATTATAAACCACAGCCACGCCAAAAACCGGAGCTGTTGGTTTCATTTCGGTTTCAACCCAATAAGTTTCCAGCTCACCATCTGCATTTACATCCACATTCGAAATATCGAGCCGGTACTCGCGGCCTACGAGACCAAAATAATCTACAGGCGTTAAATATACGCCGCGCCGCTCCGGATCTTCAGCCAGCTCAATGGTCTCCACTCCATCATACAAGCTTAATTCCGCGTTAGACACCATCTCGACCGCTTGGTTGGAGAAGTAGGGAGCCGATTTGCTCAACCTCACTTCATGAGCCATCGTATCGTTGGTGATTTCGCCAAAAACAACCAACAAGGGCTCTCCGGCTTCATCCAGCTCAAAGTCAACTCGCTCGGTGCAGGCAAACAACGTCATCAATAAAAACAGGCAGACAATTGCGTATCTTGATTTCATAGAAATTAAAATTTGAAGTTATAGGTTACTGCCGGGATCACAGGAAACAAATACGTTTTTTCAGCATAGGTCTCCGTTGGATTCTCAGTATCCTGAACGAAATTCAAGGCCCAGGTATTTCTTCGGTTATAGGCATTGTATATCGAGAACACCCACTCCCCGGTCCATGCCCGGTTTTTCTTATTCTGATTTTGCAAGGTCAGGGACAAATCCAACCGATGATAATCATCGTAGCGCGCCCCGTTTCGCTCGGAATAGTAGGGGACAATGGTGCCGCTAATTTCATAACGCTGAACCGGCAGGGTCACGGGCTGCCCGGTGGAATAAACCCAGTTGGCTGATAACGACACGCGCTTGCTCAAGTCATAATTCAGAACGGAACTAAAATCGTGCATTTTATCAAAAGGCGCCGCATAGGTTTTCCCCTCATTGATTCCCGGAATAGTACGTTCGGCACGCGACAAGGTGTAGCCGATCCATCCGGTCAGCCGCCCCTCAGTCTTTTTCATCAGCAATTCCACCCCATAAGCTCTGGAGTCGCCAATTCGCAATTCCCCTTCAAGGTACTTATTCAACAACAACTCGGCATGGTCTGCAAAATCAACGGT
This sequence comes from Sunxiuqinia sp. sy24, assembly GCF_052677165.1. Taxonomy (NCBI): domain Bacteria; kingdom Pseudomonadati; phylum Bacteroidota; class Bacteroidia; order Marinilabiliales; family Prolixibacteraceae; genus Sunxiuqinia; species Sunxiuqinia sp. sy24. The sequence goes on along the minus strand of NZ_JBQYLH010000030.1, from coordinate 28,670 downwards.
GTTTTTCATATCCTTGTAATAGGCTTCTAACGAAAGCTGGTAGCGATCATGCTGAAAGTTTCGAAACAGGCCCAAAGCAAACTGATCCGCAAGCTGCGGCTTCACATTTGGGCTGGCCGGAAACCAAATGTCGAGAGGGCTTCCTGCTGCTGTGTTCGAAGCCTGCTGAATGGTTTGCCGCGAGCGGTTGTAGTTGAATTTCAGCGACCAGTCCGGTGCCAGCAGGTAATTAACACCAAAGCGTGGCTCAATTCCCCAGTAGTTCTGATACACTTCGCCCGACGAATAGTTGGTGGAATCAACCGGTTCGTAATTTTCGTTATACGTATAAACTATTCCTTCGCCAATATTCTGAAAGAGCGACAGCCGAAGCCCATATTTCAATATCAGTTTGTCGCCAATTTGATGTTGATGTGAAAGGTAGCCTGCATGTTCCAAGGCATAATTTTTACCGACCAGGTATTCGCCAAAAATCGACTGATCGCCAATGCCCATGGCCATTCCCGGGTTAAAGGCATGATGAAAGCTTTGCACTCCAAATTTCAGCGAATGCTCTGGCGTGATGTAATAGCCAAAATCTGCTTTCAGCCCCAAATCCTCCAGATCTGACTCCCAAAGCCAGGATTCCGGATCTTCTTCATCAGTTCCCAGTTCATAATCGTATCGGCTCCAAACAGCCGTTAAATTCATAAACAGCTTACTTGAAAATATATGGTTCCAGCGTGTAGTAAAAGTTTTATTTCCAAAGCCCATGCGGAAAAAGTTGCTTTTCATGACATCGCGACCGAGGTAGCCACTCACATACAAGCGGTTATTTTCGTTGAAGCGGTGCGATAATTTCAGGCTGGCATCGTAAAAATACAGACGACTGTTTTTCACATCTTCATCAGACGAAAGGGGCAAAAACAGATCCATGTAAGTTCGCCTTCCGGAAAGGAGCATAGTCGTCTTATCCTCTTTGATCGGGCCTTCCAAGGTTAGTCGGCTTGAGATAGTACCAATGCCTCCTGCTCCGGAAAACGTTTTGGAGTTCCCATCCTTCATCCGGACATCGAGCAGCGAAGACAAGCGTCCGCCATACTGCGCTGGCACATCGCCCTTGTACAATTTTAGATCTTTGATGGCATCATTGTTAAAAACCGAAAAGAAGCCCATCAGGTGAGAGGCATTGTAAACCGTTGCCTCATCCAGCAAAATCAGGTTTTGATCGGGGCTTCCGCCACGCACGCTAAAGCCCGATCCACCTTCAGCCGTCGAATGCACTCCTGGCAAAAGCTGAATAGCCTTAATTAAGTCTACTTCTCCCATCAAAGCCGGAATGGACTTAATGGTTTTGGTTTGTAAACGCTCAACCCCCATTTCCACTTGGGTGATGTTTTGATCTTTGCGCTCCCCCAGCACCTGAATCTCTTGCAGCTCTGCCGACTCAGGAGCCAGCTCAATCTCCAGTCGCTGGTCTTCGGCCAGCTCAACCTGCTGCACCAAATCTTCGTATCCAATATAACTATAAATCAGAGTATATGAACCGGGAGCAATAGCAATGGAATAAAAGCCGTAGTTGTTGCTGATGGTACCAAGGTTAAGCTCCTGAATAAGTACGGAAGCGCCAATCAGACTTTCGCCACTCTCAGCATCCAAAATGTGTCCACTGATAATTCTCCGGCTGGTTTTTCCATCCTCATCATTCCGGGCATAAAGAAATCCGGCTGTGCAAAATAACACACCCAGTAGGAAAAGTAATTTTCTTGGCATTGTTTAGAATTGTTTCAATTGTCCGAATTTGTTTTCTGGCTTACGTATAAGACTCACTTACCCTCAAAACGTTTCACTTTTTTGAAAAAAAATTGACTTTTCATTCGAGATGGTCGAAAGAAGCTTATTGATACACTATTCAAAAGCCAAATTGGAACAAAGCATTCATAGCGACTTCTGCATGCTATTGCCGGCTCTTCCATGCTCATAGGAAAACCCCAACGGTAAAAGGATCATCGAATTAACAACCAAAGTCAACAGCTCACGCAGGATCAAGCTAATTCTTGAAGCCGATCACGCAGCATGCGCACCCCAACTCCAGCTTTCTCCTCAATAAATTGAACCTTTTTCATACCAATTGGTGGACGCTCCGGATCAACCACAAAGACAGGTACGTCTTTGCCAGTATAATGCATCAAACCGGCAGCCGGATAAACATTGAGCGAAGTGCCTACCACCACAAAAATGTCGGCTTGTTCTACCATTGGAACCGCGTCCTCCATTGCCGGCACCTCCTCACCAAACCACACAATATGCGGGCGAAGCTGGTGTCCTCTCTCGCACAGATCGCCAAATTTGAGTTCCCAGCCATCCAAATCATACACTAATTCGGAGTGTTGGGTACTACGTACTTTTTTCAATTCGCCATGCAAATGCAGAACTTTTGTGCTTCCAGCCCGCTCATGCAGGTCATCCACATTTTGCGTAATAATCTGCACATCGAAAGCATTTTCCAGGTCTGCTAAACCAAAATGCCCGGCATTGGGCGTGCATTCGTAAAGCTGTTTGCGCCGGTCGTTGTAAAATTTCATCACCAGCTCGGGGTTTCGCAACCAGGCTTCAGGAGTGGCCACCTCACTAATGTCATATTCTTCCCACAAACCACCCATATCCCGAAAGGTACGGATGCCACTTTCCTGGCTCATCCCGGCGCCTGTTAAAACCACCAGTTTCTTTTTCATACGTCTTTATTTTTGTTTTAAAGATAAGCTGAAATGCCCTGCTTTGCAATTATCCGTCAACACTGAATCCCTCATATTGAACAGAAAATGAATTCGTATCCGAAGAAAAATTAGCCAAACAAAAGAGGTACTAGCTGAGCAAGACGCGACAGCTATTGCCCTGCCTAATTTCATCGAATTATATCGCCCAATTACTTTTCAACAGCCCGACCCAATTAAGGACTATTTTCCTACTTTTGTGGGTATGATAGACCAGGCAACAATTGACAGAATAATGGATGCAGCCGAGATTTCAGAGGTCGTCTCGGAATTTGTGACACTGAAGCGAAGAGGAGTCAACCAGCTTGGATTATGCCCGTTCCATAACGAGAAGACACCTTCATTTATCGTGTCGCCAGCCAAAGGCATTTTTAAGTGTTTTGGCTGCGGGAAAGGTGGTAATGCCGTTAACTTCATCATGGAGCACGAATCACTTTCGTATCCCGAAGCGCTGAAATGGTTAGCTAAGAAATACCACATCGATGTTCAAGAAGAAGAGGAAACAGAGCATCAGAAACAACTGAAAGACGACCGCGAAAGCATGATGATCGCATCAGCTTTTGCGCAAAAATATTTCACCCGTTTTGTATGGGAAGAGAATGAAGGTCGCACCATCGGCCTCAGCTACCTGCGCGAGCGGGGACTACACGACAACATCATCAAGAAGTTTGAGTTAGGCTACTGTCCCGATGGGAAAGACATTTTTACCCAGGCCGCGCAAAAGCAGGGCTATAAGATGGAATACCTTGAAAAAACCGGGTTGACCATCAAACGGGACGACTGGGTGCGCGACCGTTTCGCAGGGCGGGTGATGTTCCCCATTCACAACATTGCTGGCCGGGTGACTGCTTTTGGAGGCCGCACCTTGAAAAGTGATAAAAACATTGCTAAATACCTCAACTCGCCCGAGTCGGAAATTTACCACAAAAGCCGGGTGCTCTATGGTATTTTTCAGGCCAAACGTGAGATCACCAAACAAGATAAATGCTACCTGGTAGAAGGCTATACCGATGTACTGGCTTTTCATCAGGCCGGCATTGAAAATGTCGTCGCCTCTTCGGGAACAGCATTAACTCCGGATCAAATCCGGCTGATCAAGCGTTTTTCACCCAACATCACCATTATTTATGATGGCGATGAGGCTGGCATTAAAGCTTCGCTACGCGGAATTGACCTTGTGCTCGAGGAAGGCATGAACGTAAAGGTTCTGCTGCTTCCTAAAGGAGAAGATCCCGACTCCTTTGCCCGCTCCATGAGCTCGACACAATTACAGGAGTACATTGACGAACACCAAACCGATTTCATTCGGTTTAAGACCAAGCTGCTGCTTGAAAATACCGAAAATGACCCGGTAAGCAAAGCCCGACTGATTAGTGATATTGTGCGCTCCATTTCCGTGGTTCCCGATACCATTACACGTTCGATGTACATCAAAGAGTGCAGCACGCTGATGGATGTTGGTGAAGATATTCTCTACACCGAAATCCGGAAGGTCATGCAAAGAGAGTCGGAAGACAACCGTCGGAAAGAATACCGCGAACAGGCGGCACAGCAGCGACAACCAGCCATTCCACGGCCAGTCAACATCGCTAAAAACCTTTGTGAAATCGAGGAACGTGAAATCCTGCGTGTGCTGCTTAAGTATTTTCACACCGAAGTATTTGAGGAGGAAGGAGAAAATCCGGAGGACCCCATCTTTATTTCGGTAGGCCGTTTTGTATTGGAAGAAATTGAAGCCGATGGTTTATATTCGGACAATGAGCTCATCAACCAGTTTTTGGATTTATTCCGCGAAAACCTGGACAACGCCGAATTTAAACCCATGTCGTTTTTCACCCATCATTCCGACCAACGCATTAGCCAGCTGGCTAGTGACTTGCTTTCTGAAAAATACACCGAAAGCAAACGTTGGACACGCGGCGGCGCCTTTGTGGAAGCTGAAAATGAAATACTGGACTTAATTGTTCCGAAGATTGTACAAGAATACAAACTCCGAAAAGTGAAAAACATGCTTGCCGACCTGGAAAAAGGCATCCAGCTTGCTGCTTCCGACATGGAAAAGGTCATGAGCATTCAAAATCAATACCTCAACTTAAAAAAAGTAGAGAAGCACCTGTCTATCCAATTAGGCAACCGAACCGTTACCCGATAAAATAAATCCCCATGAGAACCCTCTTTATTGAGAACCGTGAAGAAATAAACGAAGTCATCAGAGCGTGCAAAACCTGCTATCTGGCTATGTCGGACGGAGATGTGCCTTATCTTCTACCCATGAACTTCGGGCTGGATGGCGACACGGTTATTCTGCATTCGGCCCAGGAAGGCCGCCTGTGGGAAACCATCCGAAAAAACCCGAAAGTATGCATAAACTGGACCCTGGGCGAAGAGCTGGCCTGGCAGGATGAACGCGTTGGCTGTAGTTATCGTGTCAAGTCAAAATCGGTGCTTGTTGAAGGCGTAGTGGAGATTATTAATGACTACGATGAAAAATACCGCATGCTTCAGCAAACCATGGCCCAATACAGCGACCGCGAGTTCGAATTTGGCAAACCAGCAGTGATCAATGTCGGTATTATGAAAGTGCACATTAAAAAAATTACAGGCAAAGTGTTTGGAGCCAAAGCCGTGACTCCCTGGAACCAACACAAGGAATAAGTTTAACCGTTGGCAAGCTCACCGGTTCTTGTTACTTTTAAGCTCTTACTATTGAATTGAAAACTATGATTTTTGTAACCGGAGGCACAGGATTAGTTGGCTCGCATTTGCTTTTTAACTTGTTAAGTTCAGGCAAAAAGGTGCGTGTTTTAAAACGCCCGACCAGCAATTTGAAAGGGGTGAGAAAGATATTTGCCTACTACACCGATCAGCCCGATCAGCTTTATGAGCAAATTGAATGGGTGGAAGGTGATATTTTGGATTACCACAGCATGGAAGATCTGCTTGCAGGAGCATCTGAAGTATACCACTGTGCAGCCATTGTATCCTTTCATGCCAACGACCGCGACAGCATGCTTAACAACAATGTGAAAGGAACGGCCAACCTGATTAACGCGGCGCTTCACAATAAGGTCAAGAAGTTTTGCCATGTAAGCTCCATTGCCGCTTTGGGTAAAACCCAGGATGGCAGCGAAATCAACGAAGAAACCTATTGGATCCCATCCAAGCAAAAATCAGGCTACAGCCTTAGCAAGTTTTTTTCTGAAATGGAAGTATGGCGCGGCACGGAGGAAGGGCTGGACGCTGTAATCGTCAATCCTTCCATTATTCTGGGTCCCGGCAACTGGGATATTGGAAGTCCAAAGCTTTTCCAAGCCATTGCCAAAGGACTAAAATATTATACCAAAGGCGAAACTGGCTTTGTGGATGTGCGTGATGTGGCTTTGGCCATGGTAAAACTGATGGATGATCAAGATTTCACACACACCAAGAACCAGCGGTTCATTTTAAACGCTGGCAACATGAGCTACCAAAATTTCTTCAACAAAATAGCCGATTCGCTGCAAAAACCACGTCCTAGAACTTTCGCTTCAGATCTGGTTTTACAAATAGTGTGGCGTGCTGCGCGCTTAGCCAGCTTTTTCTCCGGGAAACGCCCCCAAATCACCCGGGAAGCTGTTTCCGGCTCTAACCGTATTCATCGGTACAACGGAGATAAAATTCAAGAAACAATCGATTTTCACTACCGAAACCTGGATGAAACGATCAACGATATCGCTCATCTGTTTCAGAAAGATATAAGCTAAAAAAAACGGGAGCTCCTGAGAGTTCCCGTTTTTTTTAGTCATTAAATTGACCTTATTTTTCAACTTCTTTCCAAACCAAAGCACTGGCACCTACAATAGCGGCATCGCCTTGTTTTAGTTTCGAAGGAAGAATTTTGATCTTATCTTTAAAGATGGGCAACAAGTAAGCTTCCATACTCGCTTTAGTTGGCTTGAAGATATAATCTCCGGCAGCTGTTGGGCCACCAAACAAGAAGATTGCTTCAGGACTCAGGTGATGAACCGTATCGGCCAATCCCTGTCCCAGCCACTTGCCAGTCAGCTCAAAGACTTCCAAAGCTACTTTATCGCCTTTTTCGGCAGCATCAAAAATCATTTTCGAATCCAGTTCTTTAAATGATTTATCGGCCAGCAAACTGTCATTTGCATTGTCACGTACCATGATCTCAAAAGCAGTGCGCTTCATTCCCGAAGCTGAACAGTATGCTTCAAGGTGTCCCTTAGTACCACAACCACAAGAACGGCCGCCTGGAATCAGAACGGTATGTCCGCATTCTCCCGCAAAACCATCAGCACCATAAACCAAGTCACCATTAACGACAATACCACTTCCTACACCTGTTCCCAAGGTATACATCACAAAGTTTTTCATGCCTTTGGCTCCACCATAAATCATCTCACCGATGGCCGCAGCATTGGCATCATTGGTTAATGCCAAAGCATCCAATTCAGGAAAGCTCTTTTTCAACAGTTCAACCAATGGCAAAACACCTTTAAATGAGAGGTTTGGTGCATATTCAATTGTTCCGCTATAGTAATTTCCATTAGGAGCTCCGATTCCGATACCCAAAACCTCCAGGTCACTGTTCACTAATTTCACTGATTTGATCAGCTCTTTAATGGCAACAGTTAGCTCCTCAATATATTGTTCCAAATTTCCATGTGCAGGAGTAGGTATCGAATCTTTAACCATCACATTTCCCGCCTCGTCAACAACACCTATTGCAGTATTGGTGCCGCCAATATCGACACCTATTGCTACTTTCTTCATATGACTAATTTTAAATTAATTATCTATCTTCTTAAACAATCACGACTCTCTAGTAAATTAGAAAGTCATGATGTTATTATATCGATAAAAGGACGATTACCCTTTCTGATGTACTTTAGACCCGATCAAAGCGTAATATAGGATATAAAGCTCACCAATAACCACAAGCGTCCAAGTCCAGGCCCAATTTCCGCCTAAAGCATCAGCCATCATACCTTGCATCAGTGGAAGAATCGCACCACCAATTACTCCAATCATCAATGCTCCTGATGCTTTAGAAGTATATTTTCCAAGATCAGCTACTGCCAAAGAGAAAATACCACCCCACATAATCGAGTGTAGCAGTCCGATACCGACTAAGAACCAAGGATTACCTGTAATCATTGAAATTAAAACCAAGGTAGTTGCACCAACTGAAGTTACCACCAACTGTACTTTTGCAGAAATCTTACTTAACGTACTTCCTACTAAACGTCCAACAAGCATACCACCCCAATATAACATGGCCATACGTGATGCTCTTTCAGCAAAACTTCCACCAAGCCAGTCGGCATACATGTTAATATTAGCACCAATGGCAACTTCAACACCTACATAAAAGAAAATACCGATTACACCTAACTTAAGGTGAGAAAAGGACCAAACACTTTTTTCAAGCTTAGCGCCAGCTTCATTTGTTGTACCTTCAATATGAGGAAGAGTTAATTTGCTTACGATAAAGACAACAACTGCAATGGTTACAGCTAACAAAACGAATGGTAATAATACCTGATCGATTTTTACATCCGCAATAGATACACCACCAAATACGATACCTGCCACAAAATAAGGAGCGATAGTTGTACCAATAGAGTTTGAAGAACCTCCAATAGTAATACGCTGAATAGCACTTGTTCCTTTTACATCACAAGCAGTTAGGTAAGGGTTAATGACAACTTGCATTACCGTTGCTGCTGATCCGACAACAAATGAACCTAACAGGAATACAAAGAATCCAACTGGAATACCGGCAACTGCGGGTGAATTTTCCATTGAACCAATCCATGCTGAACCAGCACTGACTAACAAACCAAAAACCATTAAGATCAAGGCTCTGATCAAGGTTTTCTTATAACCGTAATTGTCAACCCACTTACTTCCTGTTCCACCCATTACCGGGTAAGCCAAGAACCAAGTGAAGGTTACTAATATTGACAAGGTGTTTTTAATCCCTTGAATACTATCAGCTCCAAGGAATGCTGATTCCAAAGGTTTCTGAAACTGTTGAAAGACTACCGTCAAAAATCCAACGATAAAAAATAAAAATACCATCGTAAGAAATGGCCCTAAATAACTCTTCTGCTGATTCATAATTTGATTATTAATTCTTATAAAGTTGATTTATTGTTAAAGTCCTCTTCTAGAAGCTTGTTTGTTATCTTTTGATTAACAATTGGGTTTTCAGTAACGAGTCCGAAAATACCAAAATGATTTTAAACTGCTCTTATAATTGTTCTAAATAAGTCAAAATATTAGAAAATTAAGCTGAGTTCAGACTGAATCTCGAATGCAAACACCAAATAATCAAACGATTTGACAACAAAACAAACTTGTACACACAGGTAAGCGAGTGGAAAAAAAAGTGAAGTCGAGTAGGATACTCTATTGCATAACAGGATTAAAGAAAATAATCTCAGGTCCTTTTCATTAATGCAAGCTATTCCTCTGTGTTAGAATCTGATGATGACTTGATATTTAGACTTTGTCCGCTATCTTCATCAACTCCAGCTGGGTTGGTCGTATCTTGGTAAGGAGATCTAATGCGCCGACCACCATACTCAAAGCGTTCATTCATGATGTTCAAAATTTCATTTGCTGTCGACTCCACCGGCTTGTTCGACACATGCACCACCGTAAAACCTCCTTTCCTGAATATGAAAGAAGCGTTGCGGATTTCGTTCTTCACTTTGGCCTCATCGGTATAATTCGAACTATCATGCCGCGGCAGACTTCGCAAACGCTTGATGCGGTGAGCAATTAAATGCTGATAACCAATGTGCAAACCAAACACCCGCTGCGGATCCACTACGAACAATTCCTGCGGTGGCTTAATACCATGAACCAGAGGCACATTAGCCACTTTCCAACCATACATGGCCAAGTACACACTCAAGGGGGTTTTGCCCGACCGGGAAACGCCACACAAAATAATTTCGGCTTTATGCAATCGTTCAGGACTCATGCCATCATCATGGTTTAAAGTAAACTCAATGGCTTCAATGCGGTCGAAATACCGCTGGTTAATTTCCCTAAAAAGACCGGGGGTCTTCAACGATGGAATTCCTAATTCCTGATCCAGATAATCGGCCAGACCACCCATAAAGTCGACCTGTTTTACCTCATGCTTCTGTGCCAACCGAATCAGTTTCTTCCGCAAGTCCTGGCTGACCATAGTATGGGTTATCAAGCCTTCATCCTTTTTAGCTCGAAGCACAACCTCCAGTATTTCTTGCTCGTCCGAAACATCGGGTACAATAATCACGCGAACCTTATTGTTCGGATACTGAATGAGTAAAGACTGAACCATATTATTCCCGGCGAGTCCTTTTCCACCGGAAACCACATAAATGGGTTTTTCCTTTTTTCCATTGGCTGAATCTGGCATAGATCTTGAATTAAGTTGCTGTTTTATAGAAACAAAATAGTAACTAAAATGATTACGCACAAAAAAAGGGCCTCTGAAACAGAGACCCTTCATCAAATTCAAATTGGGTTAAAAAAGTTTTTCAACGCCTCCTTTGGGTAGTGGCACCAAAGTAAAACCGTAGCTGTAGGTTTTCTCCAGCAAGCGATATGAATCGATAGGCCGCGCACGCAGCGACCAGCTATCAATACCGCCAACTCCAGCCTGAGTCAGATCAATATTCAGGGTGAAGAAACCAGCTTCTTTCAGTTCGTTGGTATGCGTCGCTTTATCCAGCATTTCTGCGGTGTAGGGCCATACCGAGGTTGCCATCGGCTGATCACCAAAGACCACTATTCCCTGTCCTTTCGCGTTGACCAGGTTCAACCAGCGTACGTCAGTGCGATTACCATTCTCCTGAGGAACGATGTAGTCAAAGGTAAAGTCACTCACCTGCCCACTAAAAATATCAACCTCTGCTCCTTGGTTACGGTCGATGTAGTTTTCATGCTGACCCCTTCCATAGAAAGCCATGTTTTCCAATGACTTTGGAACGGTGGTTGTCATACCAATCCGGATCGGTTCTGTAACTTCTTCCGGTATTTCGATGGTGTAAGCCACATGAATCCGTGCGTCGACCGTTACTTCGTAAGCCAATTGCAGCTGAACTCCTTCGTTTTCCAAAGTCGTTTGAATGCTTATTTTTGAATCTGCCTCCTCGGTGCTGAAGTTGGTCAGACTGAAATTTTCAGCTAGTTCAGGCCATTTCGACAAACGCTCCTGAACACGCCAGCCCCGGCTGTCATTATCGGTTAGCGGACGCCAAAAGTTGGGTTTCAACGCTGAGGAGATCATATCCACACCATTTGCTTTGTACGAAGTCAGATAGCCCGATTGTTTATCAAACTGCACTTCAAAGTTCTTATTTCCCAGCACCACTTTTTGTGCATCATCCTTCAGAATACGAACGGTTTCCTTCTTCGTTGAAGGCGCTAAAGTGATCGGTTTCGATTCAGGAATCAGCATTTGCTCTTTGGCAATTTCATAGCCTGCTTTTTCCCATTTGGTATCTGTTTTCAGGTGAGCACTCAAACGCAACCAGTATTCGGCATCACCAGAGGCCTTGGAGAATGGCAAACGAATAATTTTCGATTCGCCCGGCAGTAAGTCGCTATCTTCAATTACGCCACTTTCGACTTCAGTTCCATATTTTGAAACTGACCAGCGAAGCTCGTAATTACTCAGATTGGTAAAATTCAGTCTGTTTTTAATAATTACTTGCTGCTCTTCCAGCTTATAAGCTTCCCAAGCTATCGGCTGAAACACGTATTTACACTCATACATCTGAGGTTTCAACGTTTGATCAGGATTAATCACCCCATTAAGACAGAAATTATTGTCATTTGGTGTATCGCCAAAGTCGCCACCATACGCAAAATAGTCGGTTCCATTTTCATCGGTCTTCGTGATTCCTTGGTCAATCCAGTCCCAAATATGTCCTCCCATCAGGTTATCGTGCTTGCGAATCAAGTCCCAATATTCTTTCAGGTTACCCAATGAATTCCCCATCGCATGCGCATACTCACACATCAAAATAGGCCGGTGGATGTAAGGACTGGTAGCCATTCCTTCCAGTTCTTCCAGTGTCGGATACATCCGGCTCAACATATCCACATAGGCCGGATCGGTTGGGTTGGACGAGTTGGTAATCGACCAGTACTCTTTACTTCCCACTTTTTTATATTCGGGGTGATTGGGTGCACCCTGCGCGCCTTCATAATGAATAGGGCGGCTCGGATCGAAATCCTTGAGCCAACCTGCCGCGGCCGCATGGTTAGGTCCCGTTCCCGATTCATTTCCCAACGACCACATCACGATAGAAGCATGGTTTTTATCGCGCTCCACCATGCGGATGACCCGCTCGTTGAACGACTGATGCCACTCGGGCTGGTTGGTGAGGTAACCGCCAGCGTGGTGTGTTTCAATATTGGCTTCGTCAATCACATACAAACCATATTCATCACACAAGTCATAGAAATAAGGATCGTTCGGATAGTGGCTGGTGCGTACCGAGTTGAAATTAAACTGCTTCATCAACAGAACATCTTTCAGCATTTCTTCTCGGGTAACGGTTTTTCCGCCCACCGGACTGTGATCATGGCGATTGACCCCATACAATTTCACGCCTTTTCCATTAACCCGGAAAACGCCTCCATCGGTAGAAATATGTCGAAATCCCATTTTGGTACTTCTGGCTTCCACCACTTCACCCTTTTCGTTTTTAAGCGTCAGAACGGCGGTGTACAAAGCGGGCGATTCGGCCGACCATTTTTGCGGACTTTGCACTTCAGTCTCCAACAGGCCAAAATATACATTGTCGCGCTGCGGATAGCCTTCGAAACGCACCCGGTTAACCGGTATCGAAAGCGGGCTTGCAAAAGTGGCTTCTTCATCTGGGCCATACAGCTGTGTTTCAAGCGTCCACCCTTTGGTGTCAATATCGCCAGCCACCGAAATTTCGGGACGTACCATAAACAAAGCGTCTTCCAGTTGTTGATCAAACTTTGTGCGAATAAAGAAGTCGTTGATGCTCACTTTGGGTTGAGCCAAAAGCATCACTTCCCGATGCAAGCCGCTCATGCGCCAATGGTCCTGGTCTTCAAGATAGCTGCCGTCGCTCCAGCGAAATACCTGAACCGCCAGGCTATTTTCGCCCGCCTGAACCAGCGAAGTAATATCAAACTCAGCAGGCAATCGGCTTCCCTCTGTATAGCCCACCATCTCACCATTCAGCCACACATAAGCAGCTGAGCTTATTCCCCCAAAATGCAGGATAATCTGGTCATCCTTCCAGTCTTCAGGCAAAGTGAATTTTTTGAGGTACGAGCCCACCGGATTTTCCCGCTCAATGGTAGGCGGCGTATTGGGAAACGGGTACGTTACGTTCGTATAAATCGGCGTTCCATAACCCTGCATCTCCCAGCAAGAGGGAACAGTAATATCATCCCATTCGCTGTAAAGCTGTCCTTTTTCAAAGAAATCAGTTGGCCGGTCTTTGGATTCAGTCGTAAAATGGAACTTCCAACTGCCGTTCAAAGACAACATACGCGCCTGATCCCGGTTTCCAGTCAAAGCCTTGTCCGGGGTCGAAAATGAATAGGAAGTTGCCCGGGCCGGCAATTTGTTAATCCCAATCACCTGTTCATTCTCCCAATCCTGCTGCTGAGCTTGAACCGTCCAGGAACACATTAAAAAAATAACTAATGCAAAAACAATTCGATTCATAATATGAGTAGATATTAATGTTGAATATTTAAACTTGATCTAAAATATATTTGAAAAACCAGCATTCACTCTATTTGGTTCGATATTTTCATCGCTTCAATGTTAAAGTAAGAACTCCATTTCATTAGAAGTCCTTTTAATTCTTTTGCTTTTTCAACCAGAGCCACTGAAATTGAAGCGGTTGCTTTTTATTCGCTTCAACATTCATCGAAATTTCATAAACACCTGCTTTAGGAAAATAAAGTACCCCCAAATTGTGCGAGCTGAAATTAGGAATATGCCATTTGCTGTTGGGCTCACCAACAGTCAATCCCGTAGGTGCAAAAGAATGCTCCAAGGCACTTTCTGCTCCTATCACCTTCAACTGTCCGGCCGGCTTCTCACCCTGAAAACTGTACGACGCATCCACCCGGTAGTTCCCCGGCTCATCAATAAATAATTTCCAGCCCACTTGGTACGTAACTTCCACCAGCACATGTGGCGGAATGGTGCCTCCCCGCTCATAGCCGAAACGACTCCCTTTTCCTTCTTCGGAAAACCCGTTTTCCACCTTTAATGAAAAGCCGCCATCCACTGTTTTGGCCACCAATTTTTCCATGATCTCCGGTTTCCGATCATATTCCAGCACAATCACCGGAATCAGATGATCGGGTTGTGCTGCCGGAAGCTCAATACTTGTTAACACGTCCTGATGTCTCCACTTCAGCGAAGCCTGTAACTTATCACTCAACACAAACGCGTTCTGCGGTTTGGTTGTCACTCCGGTAAGTGGAACTTCTGAATTATAAGGCCAGTTGAATACTTGCAAATAGAGTCGGTGAATGCCATCGGCTACTTTCTTATAGGTAATCTTCCCCCAGTCATGCTGATTCTCGGGCAAGTCGAAAGCTTCAGCATTATAAATTGATTCCCCGTTGACTTCCAACCACTGCCCCATTTCGCGCAGACGCTGGCTAATTTCATACGGCACCTTACCATTCGCCCGTGGACCGATGTTCAGCATATAATTCCCATTCAGGCTTACATTGCCAATCAGCGCCTGAAGCAGACTGCTGGTCGATTTCCATTCCGTGTCCAGCTGATGATAGCCCCAGGAATGAGCAACGGTTCCGGGCGACTGCCAAGGATAATCCAACTTCTGTGTCCCCAGCTGGTTATCGCCTAAAGTTCGATAGTCAATATCGCTGTCTTCTTCGATGGAAAGACCTAAGCGAGAATTCACCAGGCAATCGGGTTGCAAATCGCGGATGAGGCTTTTGAGTTGCAACAGTTGCTTTTGGGTGATAATCGATTCGGAATGGTTGATCCACATGTCAAACCAAATCATACTAATTGACCCGTAGTTGGACAACAGCTCCCGCATTTGTGGAATGACTTTTTCCTGCCAATACTGGTCATAATGTTCCGCCGAGATGGAATAAATTTCCTTATTATGATCCCAACCATAAGGATGCTCCCAATCGACCCAATGCGAGTAATAAAGCCCCAATTTAAGCCCGTGTTTCTGACATGCGTCGGCCAGCTCTTTTACAATATCGCGTTTGGGTTTTGTATATTCGGCCACATCATAATCAGACACCTGACTATCCCACAGCGCAAAGCCATCGTGATGCTTGGCCGTCAGAGTTACGTATTTCATGCCCGCTTGCTTCGCCAGCAAAACCCACTCTTCCGGATCAATGGATTCCCAGTCGAAGCGATCGAGCAAGTCCAAATATTCCTCCTTATCAATGCGGTTACGGTAAAAGATCCACTCCGCGTAGTTATTTTCGTTTCGCAGCGGCTCACCTTTCCATATTCCTTCCGCACCACTGTACAGCCCCCAGTGGATAAACATGCCAAAGCGCGCATCGACAAACCATTGAGCACGTTTATTGGTTTGCGACTGGCCATGAAGTTGTGTAAAACAAACGGTGATCAATAGCAGAGAAATCAAGCTTCTCCGAAGATAAATAAATGGTTTTAGCTGGTTCATTTTTTTTGATTTAGTATGCTAGAACAATGAATCACAACCTATTTGATTATGAAACATTTGATTCAAAGAGCTTGATCTATTTTCAAGCTGTTCCCCGATTGAATTTATATCTAAATCTCAAATGTAGTACTTTCCTAGAAATCTGTAAAACGAATCGCACAAAGCCAAGTCGCATTCACCTTCAACTTTCGCAAAGGTGAATTCATTGTCCATAAAAAAACCTCATTCACAAATGCGAATGAGGTTTTTTATATCTTATTTCAAAATCAATTATTCAATCACGGTTACCCAACCATAAGGATCTGGCGCATCGCCATCCTGAATGGCGCGTAGCTTTTCGTATAGCTTGGTGCTCCAGGGACCAGGTTCGGTTCCATAGTTATATTCTTTATCCAAATCATCGTCATAAATGCGTTTGATAGGTGAGATAACAGCAGCGGTTCCACAGGCACCCACTTCTTCAAAAGTTTCCAGTTCTTCCACTGGCACTTTACGGCATTCCACTTTCAACCCAAGATCCTTAGCAATCTGCATCAGACTTTTATTGGTAATAGATGGTAAAATAGAGTCCGATTCCGGGGTAATATACGTATCGTTTTTAATGCCAAAAAAGTTGGCAGGACCACATTCATCGATAAATTTCTTTTCGCGCGAATCAAGATAAAGTACGGCAGAATAGCCTTCAGCTTTGGCTTTCTTTCCGGCAGTCAGACTGGCGGCATAGTTTCCACCGACTTTGTATTTCCCGGTTCCCTGAGGAGCAGCGCGGTCAAACTTGCGCATAATCAGCAAATCAGTGGGTTTAAATCCTTCGGGGAAATATGGCCCAACAGGCATCACGAAGATAATGAACAGGTATTCATCAGCTGGCTTCACCCCAATTTCAGGACCGGTGCCGATCAGCAAAGGTCGGATGTACAAAGATGCACCAGAGCCATAAGGCGGTACAAAGTCCTTATTTTTCTCCACAGCCAATTTAACGGCTTCTTGAAATTTGTCAATCGGCATGCGTGGCATCAGAATTCCGTCACTTGAACTTTGCATGCGTTTTGCATTTTCATCCATTCTGAAAACACGGATTTTACCATCTTTGCCCATAAACGCTTTGAGGCCCTCAAAGGCTTGCTGACCATAATGAATAGCGGTGGCCGCGATGTGCATATTGATGTATTCCGAATCACTTATTTCAAGCGCTCCCCATTCGCCATCCTTATAAGTACAACGAACGTTCAGGTTTGCCTTACGATAGCCGAAGCCTATCTTCTTCCAATCTTGATTTTCCATAGTGTATGTTATTTGCTGATCAGCTTTTTTTGAATCCCTAAAATTAACGAAAAAAAGAGCAATTATACAGGAGAAATATCCTAATTAGCGAATGAAAAAAGTGTTTTATAAACTTATTCAGGAACAAGCAATTAGCAAACTAAAAGCGAAGCGAAGCAAAAGCTTTTAATTTAAAGCACACTCCCGCTGGACAATTACGAATTAGTAGAAAGGGTTAAAAAGTAGCCATTATGCTTACGGATGTTCAACACCCGATTTTGATCAAATAGGAGGTATTGTCCCTTTACTCCCTTCAAAGCGCCTTCAATCACCGAATTTTTATCGAAACTAACACTGTTGACTTTGGCTGGGTATTCGATGACGGGATAATGTAGTTGAACCACCTCATCTTCATCTGAAAAATATTGTTGCAACTCCCTTGGTATGAGCTTAAGCGCATTATGCTTTTCCGTCTCCAGTTGAATGGTATTATCGACCTTATTGGTAAGCATGGCCCGCCAGTTGGTTTTATCGGTAAAATGCTTTTTCAGCAGCACCTCGATGATACCGGCAATATGGCGGTTGGGCGTTTTCGCCAGTCGGATGGCTCGACTTGCCCCCTGGTCAATCCAACGGGTTGGAATTTGATGATGACGGGTCACCCCAATCTTCAGCTCGCTGGACACCGCGAAATAAACGTAATGCTCAATCAAATCGTGCTCCTTGGCCCACTCCAGATCGCGAGCAAGGCCATACTGGGCTCTCGACAATTCAGGGCGCATGACGGATTCGTCGGCTTCGGGCGCCATTTGGAAGCAGGCATAACAAAAGCCTTGTCCGAAGGAGGTTTTTGTTTTCTTACCGCAGGATATGCAGTTAATCTGCCCATCAAATTTGAAATGAATATGCTGACCGATTAATTCGTTCATGGGAACCAACTGGTCACCGATTGGTAATTGATACT
Organism: Sunxiuqinia sp. sy24; assembly: GCF_052677165.1. Classification (NCBI taxonomy): domain Bacteria; kingdom Pseudomonadati; phylum Bacteroidota; class Bacteroidia; order Marinilabiliales; family Prolixibacteraceae; genus Sunxiuqinia; species Sunxiuqinia sp. sy24. The sequence goes on along the minus strand of NZ_JBQYLH010000030.1, from coordinate 10,995 downwards.
GAATTGGCTCCCCCAATTCAGTCTTCATCTTAAGAATGTTTCCCTGATATTCCATCCGTTTTTCAAGTAAAGTTAAGCCTCTTCAAATAAAGTCAAAACATCATGTATTTCCTTTAGTTCAAAAAACCGATCACTTTTAATTTCGGCCGGATCCATCTGCTCGAACTCCCAAGTGGTGTGGTAAGGAACATGAACACCATAACCTCCAAGATTTATTACCGGAAGCACATCTGATTTAAGCGAATTACCAATCATCATCAACTTTCCGGCATCCATATCGAGGTGTTTGAGCAGCTCCCGGTAATTGTCCTCTTTCTTATGAGACATGATCTCAATATGATGAAAATATTTCAGCAGGCCGGACTTGGCCAACTTTCGCTCCTGGTCGAGCAGGTCTCCTTTGGTGGCAACCACCAGCCGGTAGCGTGGCGCCAGCTTTTCGAGCAAATCGCGAATGCCATCCAGCAGAATAACATCTTTGTGCAACATGCTTTTGCCGATAGCAATGATCGCCTCAATCTGCCCGGGACGGATCTGCTTCTGCGAAATCAACAAAGCAGTTTCCATCAATGAAAGAATAAAGGCTTTGATCCCGTAGCCATAAATCTCCATATTCTGACTTTCGATCCGATACAGCTCCGCCATGATCGCTTCGGCGGGCTGAAACTCTTTCAAGATGTGACAAAACTGTTTCTCGGCATCGCGAAAAAAGTTCTCATTTTCCCACAAGGTATCGTCGGCATCAAAAGCAATAACCTCAATCTCTTTTAAACTCATAAATACAGGGGCCCAAGTAAACTCAAAATTTGAACAAAAACGATAAGTAGCACCATGGCAATAGGGTAAACAGTAGCATAGGCCACCGAGGGTGCATCGGTATCAGTCATGCCATCAATCGCGGCAAGGCCTGGGGTACTGGTCATACTTCCGGTCAATGTCCCCAGCAAGGTCAAAATATTCATTTTCAAGAACAACCGAGCCACAACACTTGTAATAATCATCGGAATCAGAGTGATCAGGATACCATAAATGAACAACTCCACACCATACTCCTGAAACGTGTCAACCAAGCTGGATCCCGCACTGGATCCCACAGCAGCCAAGAAAAATAATAAGCCAAACTGCCTCAACAACTGGTTGGCGGCTCCAGTCATAGTCCACATTACCGGGCCGGTTTTTCCGGTTCTTCCTAGCAACAGAGCCGTCAGCAAAATACCACCGGTCAATCCAAGGCTAAAGGAAAAGGAACCAAAATTAATGCTCAGCTTTCCAACCAAAATTCCAAGGATAATTCCTGTCGCAATCGGCAAAAAGTCGGTATCAGAAAGGCGCCTGTCATCATCACCAAAAATGCGGTTCACCTGCTCCATGTTTTCCTTGTTGCAAGCTACTACCAGCTTATCACCAAACTGCAATTTAGACGATGGTGTAGGCGACAAATCAATTCCTGACCGACGGATACGAGTGATTGTAGCATTGTAAGTGCTCAGCATATTGAGCTGTCCAAGGGTTTTGTTCACCACTTCCTTATTGGTGACCAACACCGAACGTACATCGTATTGATTGCTCAGTGGAATCTCTACATCGACCTCTGGGCCAATGAGTAATTTCACACGCCCCAAGGCTTCAGCTGTTCCCACGGCTTTAATTACATCCCCTTTTTGTAGAATGGTTTCAGGAGCAGGAGTGATGGCCTCTTCCCCCTGCTTAACGCGCGAAACGACGGCTTTAGTCATATATCGAATACGCAGTTCACGGATAGTTTTACCCACCACGTTCTCGTTTTCTACCAGAAAAGTCTTTTTCAATATCTCAGGAAAGCCGGCCGACATTTCCTCTTTATAATGTGCCTCAGCCTCTTTCACATTCATACGCAACACGCGGGGCAGAAAGCTTACAAACAGAATAACACCAATCACTCCAAACGGATAGCCAATACCATAGCCGATGGAGGCCAGCGGAGAACCTGTCGTGTCGATGGCAGCAGCCAAACCGGGCGTACTCGTCAATGCACCAGTCAACAAACCAATGCACAAACTTTTATCAATTCCTCCAAATTGATATACCAAATAGGTGATAACACTTGAACTGAAAATGAGCAGACTCGCTAAAATCGCCAACTCCCGGCCATTCTTTTTAAAAGAACCAAAGAATCCGGGACCAGCCTGAATTCCAATCGTAAAGATGAACAGTACCAAGCCAAGGTATTGGAAATCTTTGGGGATAACGACTCCAAAATGGCCAAACACCAAGGCGACAAAAATAACAGCAGAAACATCAAGCGATATTCCTTTGATTTTGATACGGCCCAAAATGAAACCGATCAAAATAATCAAAAACAGGGCAAAATAGCTATTCCTTAACAATTCCATGACTATGTTTTTAGGGCCGCAAAAGTATAAACTTTATACCGCAAAATATTCAAACGCCCTTCGAATTGTAAGGAAGAGCCTATTCTTTTAACAGAAAAGAAAGATCATCGCCCGCGTTCTTTTCAAAAGGCGCTTCCCCTTTTAAAAACACGCGTGCCGAGCGTTCTCCGATTAGACTAAGCTGACCATCTTCCAGCTTCAACATCGTTCCTTCGCGCAGACCAACCACATAAGTTCCCGGATTAATTTCCAGAAATTCAGAGATGCGCTGTTCGCGTGTTTCTCCGCCATGTCCCTCGGGATTGGCATCGAGATAGTGCGGGTTAATTTGAAACGGAACCAGATTGGCAGTATTAAAACTTTTGGGATCGATAATCGGCATGTCGTTGGTGGTACGCAAGGTCGGACACGCCACGTTTGAGCCGGCACTCCAGCCGATGTAAGGCGTTCCCTGCTGCACTTTCCGACGAATAACCTGCATCAAATCCAGATCGTGCAGCATACGCACCAACTGCCAGGTATTACCACCACCTATCACAATTGCTTCTGCTTCTTCAACCGCTTTCACCGGATCTTTAAACCGATGAATACTGACAACCTCATGTCCGATTTCCTGCAAACTTTCATTGACTTTCTGCTCATACTCATCGAATGAAAAGGTGACGGCCGCAAAAGGAATAAACAAAGCTTTCACTTTTTGATGCCCTAGAAATTGCTGGATTTCCTTTTTGGGATAAGCCAGGTAGTCTTCACCAGGCATGGTTGAGTTACTCAGAAGTAATAATTTCATGATTCATCTATTTTTGGAACTTAATCCGGTCATTTTGATTTGTAAAAAATCGAGGCCGCTAAAATACACAATGTGTGGCATAAAAACAGGAAATTTATCAGCCTGCGCTTTCCTTATTAAAAAGAGAACAATGCCAGCCCAAATGAGAAGGGGTAAAGTTCAGGACCTTTGCCGTCTTGAAACAAAGGCTGCAGATCATAACTGACGTAAAGGTTGATGCTCCGATAACCAAAGCGCAGCATGCCCGAAAAGCGAAAATCGGGCATGTGAAAATCATCGGGTGTTTTCAACTTTTCTTTTTTCCCGTTCTCCCGGTATTTCACCTTGGTGTGTGTACTCAGCCGCTTACTGGCAACCACGCCCGTTGACAGGTAAATGCGATTGCCATAGTACTTTACCGGAATTTGAAACTCAAGCAACAAAGGTACGGTCAGGTAAAATGATGATAATTTCGATTTTTGTTTGGAGTCATAAAGCTTTTCAATTGGCTCTATCTTAATGGGAGTTTGTTCAATACTTGTTTTCTTATCCAGAAAATAAGTCTGAAAATCCGCCCCTAGCCCTGTAACCAGGCCAATCGTATTTCGGGTGCGTTGCAGACTTTGGGAGAATCGAATGAGGTTGAGGTTCAAAACGGTAGAACGCAATAGATTAACATCCAGAAAACCGGACTCTTCTTCCGGATAACTGGAATAATCCTCGTTCATAAATCCATTTACCCCCAGATAAATCCCCGACCAATGCCCGGTAAATTTATCTTCCCAGTAATTAAAACCATCCGTAACAACACCCTCAAACTGAATAATACTTGGCTGATTTCCCCAACCTGGCTTACTTGTAGTGATACTATCATTCAGCTGAGCCTCGGTCTCCAAGGCGAAAAAGAAAAGTAGGAATATGAGAAGAAGTTGTTTCATGACTTAAATCTTCCAACAAAGTTAAGCATGATAATTGAAAAAAGAAGCCTGCACCAGGCAGGCTATTCTGTTTTCGGAAAATTGCCTCTAAAAATTCACCAGACTAATCCCAACACTAAAGGGAAAGAACTCCGGCCCTCCACCGTCCTTAAAGAGCGACGATAAGTTGTAGGTAGCATAAACTCCAATGTCTTTCAAGCCCACACGCCCGGTAACTGCATACTTAAAGGGATTGATGTTAAAATTGCCGTGATCCTTACTTTTGGTATTCTCTGTTTTCACTTTTGTGTGCGAACCAAGGTTTACTCCTCCAATTAGTCCTCCTGAAATATAAACCTCATTGGAATGATCATTAACCGGAATTTGGAACTCAAGCAGCAAGGGAATCGTCAGGTACGACACCGTCAGCTTCGACTTTTTAAGACCATCATGATCGAGTTCCAGTGGTACAATCTGTCCATCCACTTTCTGAAGAGTAATCGCGTTATCAAAGCGTAAGTTATTCATCGACCAGCCCATACCGGTAACCAAACCTACACGACTCTCGCTCAGCACAATATTGTATTCCAAGAAGTTAATATTGACTTCCATGGACTTGGATTGATTGAGAGACATAAACCCCTTACCTCCAAAATGACCATCATCATAAAAGGTATTAATGCCTAACTCGAAACCGCCCCAATGACCATCAAAACCTTTGCGTCTCCAGTTATCGTTGTCGTCCTTCTCATCCTTCAAGCCCTCGCGATGCATGTTGATATTGGTCCGTCCCTCCCGCTCGATAATCTCCACATTCCGTCTACCCAGGCGAATGTGTGTCGTATCGCTGCTGTAGTTGTCATCAACGTAAATGCGTTCGTTCAAAAGAGTCACCTCTGTTCGACTTCCACTCTCCTTCACATCGACCAATCGCCCCACTTTAGTTGAATCCTGGGCATAGGTCAGCGTAAAGCATAAAATCATCAAGCATATCAAAATGGTTGTTTTCATCTTTTTCCTATTTAGAATTTCACAAAGTATTTGCTTCCTGTGTGCCCGTTGCAAGAAACAACTGATCACTGTTGAATTGTTTTCAAGGGTAGGACGGCCAACTGTTAAAAAAAGTTACAGGCTAGCGTTCTTTTTTTAATGGAATGGAAAATGCCAGCAATCGGGTATTCACAGTGATCTCCGAAAGTTTTCCCTTAGCATTGGTTTCATAATCCAGTCGCTCATTACTCACCGAAGAAACAGCATTCAACCCGGCGTTTATCAAATCAGAAAACTTCAGCGATTCATCTTTGCTTTTATTCAGCACTTTTTGAGCCAAGAATTCATCTACCCGAAGATAGTCTCTGCCCGAATGATCCGCTTGTTTGCTCATTGCATCCAAGGCAAACAGATCTGTACTTTCGGTATTTTCCAGCGGACTCAAAATTGGAGCTAATTTCTGAGGCACGACCTCGCGCTTAACCAACAGCGTATGCGTAGCTAAGGGTTCTTGCCTTGGAATGCGGGCCTGAATCACTTGGATCGGCTTGCTTGCAGTCGCTTCTCGCGCTTCCACTTCAGCGAGCTGTTCATCAATGGCTTTCGAAGGCAAACTTGCCGGCTGTACTTCCCCTACAGGCCTTGTTGGCAATGGCTTTTGATCGGCATACTGAATGGGGAATTCCGACTTGAATTCAAAATTCCAAACAGCCCACACGGCAAAAAACAAAACAAGCGAAGCTGCAATCCGGCTTCCCCACAAAAGAAAAACCTTGCCTGCTGATTTTTTGTACAAGGCTTTTTTGTTGCTAAAGTGAATAGCGGTATCAGCTTTCAGGCGAGTTTTCAAAAACAAATCAAATTGTTGTTCCTTCTCCTGGCCGCTGGTCAGCTCAGTCAAAAAAGCCAGTTTATCCTCATCCGCCAGGTCGTCTTCCATAAAGGCAACTGCCCAGAAATCAAAAGAGCAAGTATTGGTTAACTCCTTTTTCAGAAGCGCTTTTTTATTTGGAAACACACGCTCATCAAGCGGAAGCTGAATCGATGAAACAGCTTTCAGTTCCTCGTGCAAGTCTGGATTATTTGCCAGAAAATCCAGAAAATCATCCACCTGATTATCCGGCAGATTTCCATCAAGATAATCCAGAAAATAAATTTCGTAATTGGATCGATTAATATTCATGATTCAAACAAGCACATCTAGTTTCCCAATATAATTCTTCAAAAACACCCGGGCCCGGTAAATATACACCTTAACCTGAGCTTCACTAAGAGCCGTTATTTCGCTAATCTCCTTGTACGAGTACCCCTCATAATCGCGCAAAAGCAAAACCGACCGCTGGTCATCAGGCAGCAGCTGGATCGCCTGGTTCAATACCTCACCAACATCGGAATAATGATCAGAGTGTCCATCTTCAGGGAGCTGCGACTCATCATAACACGTTTGACGCTGATCTTTCCGAATCACGTCAATAGTCCGATGATAAGCCGTTGAAAACAAATACGATTTAACCTTTGTAGCATCAACCGAATACAAATGCATCCACAGTTTCTCGAAACTATCCTGAACAATATCCCGGGCTTTCTCTTCATCCTTGATATTCTTCAGCACAAATCGGAAAACAGCATCTGCATGCCAACTTACTGCTTGATTATAATCTTCAACGGTCATTCTTTCATAAGATCATTACAACCTTAGGACGTCCGAAGATCTAATTTGTTACAGCAAGTAACTGGCTTAGTTGTTTTTTTGATTGAGAAAGGCGAATCGCCTCTTTTAGTGTTTCATCAATTTCTTTAATAATTGGAAAGAACCCTTCTTCGCCGATAATATTTCGGGCAATATAGGCTTTAATCTGAGTTTCGATGATCTTACCACTAGACTTCAATCCTTTCGAATCTCTCTTAACTCCTTTCTCTGCGGCGTAACCTACAAACTTATTTAAGATCTGATCCTGATCGAGGTAAGCAATAAATTCAGCAGCTGTTTTTAGCTCATTAAGCTTCTCGCGATGTTCGTCGCTATATTGAAAAGCAAAATGATAAACCAGCGCCTTTTGCGTAATTTTTGAAAAATAACCGGAGTAACCGCTGGTGTCGGCCGAAACAAAGTAGTCGGGCATAATTCCACCTCCGCCATACACGATTCGTCCGGCTGCTGTTTCATATTTTAATGAGTCAGCAAAATGAATGCTGTCAGCGACCTGAAACTCGCCGTGCTCGGCGCGGTTAATGATATCATGATAATAATCCATATTGCCTTCTTCGTAGGGTTTCTGGATGCTTCGACCACTTGGCGTATAGTAACGGGCAACCGTTAAGCGCAAAGCTGACCCATCGCGAAAAGGAATCTGCTCTTGAACCAAGCCTTTGCCAAATGAGCGACGTCCAACCACAATTCCACGATCGTTATCCTGAATAGCACCGGCAAAAATCTCACTGGCCGATGCTGAAAATTCATCAATAAGCACAATCACTTCTTGGTCCTTTACAATCCCACTATCGGTGGAAGTGTAGGTTTTTCGGGGTTGAGATTTACCTTCAGTATAAACAATCAGCTTCCCTTCGGCTAAAAATTCGTTAACCATACTCACCACCGAAGCCAGGTAACCACCTGGGTTTCCGCGCAAATCGACAATAAACTTCTCGGCACCTTCCGATTTTAGCTTAGAGATAGCATTGATAAACTCATCGTAGGTTTTTTCGGCAAAACGGTTCACCTTGATAAAACCCGTGGTATCATCAATCATGTAACTCACATCGATACTGTAAATTGGAATGTCCCCCCGCGTAATTTCAAACTCAATCAACTCATCAATCGATCTTCTTTTGACACCAATTCTGACATTGGTTCCTTTTTCACCACGAAGCACTGTGAGTACGTCCTGATTTTTGATATCAATGCCGGCAATCACCGAATCGTTGACAGTAACAATGCGGTCGCCCGGCAAAATTCCCAACTGGTAGGAAGGGCCACCCGAAACCACATCAATAACTTGTACGGTATCATTATGAATAGAGAACTGAACACCAATTCCTCCAAAGTTACCCTGCATCTCCTCGTGCACCTCCTGCATATCGCGGGCTGGAATATACGCCGTGTGCGGATCCAGATTTTTCAATAGCTCCGGAATGGTTTTCTCGACCAGCTCATCGGTCTCTACCGAATCAACATAAGCCTGATTAATCAGTTCGACAATCGTGCTCAACTTATTGGTTCGGGGAGGTGCCAAATTTTGAAGCGATGGTTGCTGGAGCTGACTTAAATTGTTACCCAGAACAATTCCAATAATCACTGACACAGCGATTAAAATGGGTAAATAAATGCTTATCTGTTTTCTATTCATGACTTTCTCTATTCTTCAATTTCCACCTGAATCACTTCAATATCGGCTCGTTTCAACAAGTTTATGCCATCTTCCAAGCGATAGCTGTCGGTAAAAACAACCCGTTTAACACCAGCCTGAATAATCAATTTGGAACATTCGAGACAAGGTGAGGAGGTAACATACATGGTTGCCCCATCGCTGCTGTTGTTCGACTTGGCAACTTTGGTTATGGCATTAGCCTCGGCATGTAAAACATAGGGTTTTGTCAGATTGTTTTCGTCTTCGCAATTATTCTCAAAGCCTGAGGGTGTCCCATTGTATCCATCCGAAATAATCATTTGATCTTTCACTAAAAGCGCTCCAACCTGGCGCCGTTTACAATATGAATTCTTAGCCCAGATTGCTGCCATTTTCAGGTAGCGCTGGTCGAGTAAAAACTGTTTCTTTTCCATCGGATGAATTAATTAATTGTCCAAAAGTAATAAATCATCAGTCGTGATTTATTGAATCAGTTACAAAAAAACGTTCATTTCTCATTTCGAAATGAACGTTTCCCGTATCCTTTTTGTATGAAATCTATACGTGAATGAATTTTTCCACGGTATTCAACAGATCCTTCGATTTGATCGGCTTAGCCAAATAATCATCACATCCTGCTTCCAGTGCTTTCTCCCGGTCATCGGACATGGCAAATGCCGTTTGTGCCACTATGGGCAAATCCGGATCAAGCTCTTTGATAATTCTGGTGGCCTCATAACCATTCATTTCAGGCATCTGCAAATCCATCAAAATCAAGTCAATGGTTTCCTTTTTAAAGATATCGACAGCCTCTTTACCGTTTTTAGCCCAATAAATTTTTGCTTTAATTTTGCTCAATACAGCGCTTAAGTATAAGTAATTAGACTCAACGTCTTCTGCGATAAGGATTCTAGGGTTGTCAACTATTGTCATTGCTTCGTGATTAATCTCCGCGTTATTTATTCAAAGATATTGAAAGATTTATTTAAATACCATAGTTGATTTCTTTTTTTGGAAATCGCCAATCACCTGCGTTTTAAAGCAAACCACAAACACGCCCTGCCTTATAGAATGTTACAAACTGAAACTCTCCACCCAACAATATTTAAACTCAAAATTTGTGAAACAGTATAAACTTTGAACATTAGCCTCAACAAGACCAGTCTAATAGCGATTTCAAATTTTATTCAACAAGAGCCCCATGATGAATCCTGTTAAATAAGTGCTGCATTCGACTATCCGTATTCGCAATAACCTCAGCACATTCCTTCAACTCCTCCGAAACTTCTTCTGGTTTATTATTCAGAAACTTATAGGCCAGCTCATGTTCTAAGGAGGCCCAAAAATCCATGGCAATGGTTCGTATCTGAACTTCAACACTGACAATCTCAGTTCGCTCCGATAAAAACACAGGGATCGTAACAATTAAATGCAGGCTTCGATAACCATTGGGCTTAGGATTTTCAATGTAGTCTGACCTACGGATCAGCCCAATGTCGGCTTGCGAAGTCAATAGTCTTGCAATAAGATAAATATCATGCATGTAAGGACAGATTACCCGCACACCAGCAATATCGGTCAGATTCTTTCGGGCTGACTCGACGCTCATCTCTAGTCCCCGCTTATGCAGCTTTTTCATAATGCTTCGAGGAGCTTTTACGCGCGATTTGATTTGATGGATCGGGTTACGATCTTTAGTATATCTAAATTCATCATTCAGATTCTCAAGTTTGGTACCTATCTCACGGATAGCAGCCGAATACAAATTCTGTGTTTCAATCAAAGATCTGATAACTCGAAGATCTTTAGATGAAAAATGCTGTTCTTTCACGCCATCAAATAAATAAGCTTCATTGGACAATCTTCTATATTCCATTTCAATTGTGTTTAACTTTTGTGGAAATAAGCGAAATTCAAGAATCAAAGCAAGAACATCGGGCTTAAAAAGGTGGATCAGTATAAATTTCTGGTGGAGTAAAAATTATTATCATCTTTGCTTTATATTCTTTTTTACCGATCAATGAACTCACAGCAAAATCAATATAGAGCATTGGTGGAGGCTTTTCTCCCCAAAGACTTATTTCAATATTTTGAGATAACAGGCGTAAAAATTACCGAAAAGAAAATTCAAGTGGATCTGGATGAATTGAATAATCCACCTGCTTCGCACAAAAACATAAAACTTATCTCCAAAGGGTTTCATGCTCCGGTCATTATTCAGGACTTTCCGATACGAGAGCGGGCCGTTTTTCTACACGTAAGAAAACGCAAATGGAAAGAAGAGCGAACCGGCAAAATCATTGGGAATAACTGGGAAACAGTAGCCAAAGGAACGCGATTCACAAAAGGATTCGCGTCTTTTTTAAAAGAAGTACTTGGACAATTACCCGCTTAGTAGCAATAGCCTGGAGAAGTTTTATCACATCGATGGCGACCAGTTAGGGCGGCAATACAAAGAACATCTTAGTGGTTACAACAGCTGGGCACAGCGGTCTCATGCCGAATACTGGATGATCTTCCCTGACAATATTGGCACTCATTTAAGTATTGACGAAACATCGTTGTCTAATGGAGAGCTTTACACGATCCTTACCAACAAA